>DASWXG010000792.1:0-3144 GCA_036405615.1 Prosthecobacter sp.
TCCGCCAGCTGGCGGCGTTCCTCCTCCGTCCAGGGCCCCTGGGTCAGCAGACGGGTGGCCTTGGTGGCTGCCACACCGGGCAAACCGTCGCCCAGGGCCTGCCGGGCCAGACGGTACTCGCCATTGCCCTGCAAATCAGCCGCCAGCAACGGCAGGGTGCTGGCGCAGCAGAAGGCGGGCAGGCAGAGAAAATATCGTCGGGCGCGGAGCATGGAACGCTACGCTAGAACAGGTGCCGGAGATTTGCCAATGCCTTGTTCCCGTGTGGGGAGGAGGCTGCCTCCGGGCGGGAGCCGGTGTCTATTCGTCCAGGCCGCGTTTGATCTTGTAACGCAGAAAGGCGCTGTGGGCGGAGGCGGCGCGGAAGGCAGGCTGGTCCAGGCGGGAGCGGATGTCCTCCAGCTCCCCGTAGGCCACGGCCTGGGCGGCGGCCAGATAGGTGCCGCTGTTCACGATCCGCAGCAGTCGGTCTGTGTATTCGCTCTGCAGATCCTGGCGCACACTGTCCGGGCCGCTGGCCGGGTCGCCCGCGAAGATGGCGTCGGTCAGGCGGTCCATGACCTGGTTCAGCGGAACCTCGTTGCCGTATAATGCGCTGTCCAGGATGCGGCGCTGGGTGTCCGTGTGCAGCAAGTGGTCTAACAAAGATTTGTGCAAGAGGCTGATGCGGTCATGCAGTTTCGGATCCTCGTCTTCTTTGCGGAAATCAAAACCCCGGCGTTGCTGCTGGAGGTGGGCCACCAGATCGGGCGAAACAGACCAGGACTGCGGAGCAAAGGCATACTTCGCCAAGGCCTCCAGTGCGGCTTCCTGGCGCGCTTTTTCCACCGGGACATAAGGCTTCTTGTCCTTGGCCTGGCCGACGAAGGCACGTTCGACATACACACCACCGACATAGCGGGACATGGCTACGAGGGCGTCGGCAGATTCGCGGGTCAGGGTGATGTAAGCCTGGGTCAGGCTGTGCCAGCTTTCACCTTCCCGGGGCTCCTTCTGCAGCAGGTCGGTGAGGCGGGTTTTCACGAGTTCGCAGCGCTGGATGCCATAGGCCACCGGGTCGCCGCTCATGTCATAGATCATGGCGCGGGGATCAATGCCCTTGCCGGCGCGGCGCATGTCATCCGCGTCATTGCCAAAGGCCAGCTCGGGCTGATGCGAATGCGCGGCGATTTTCTGCAAACGCTGCTGCTCTGTGGCCGGATCTTCCAGCGACTCGCTGTAACCATAGTCAATGGCCCAGTGGTCATACGGGCCGGGTTTGGTGATGTAGTATTCGCCCTGGGCCACTCCGGTGGGGGCGATGTTGGCGGGCATGTAGTCCATGACCGATCCGGTGAGGCCGGTCTTCGCGGTCAGTTCCTTTTTGTGAATGTCCGTGGCATTGTAGAGATGGCTGGCGCGGAAGTTGTGGTTCAGCCCCAGAGTGTGGCCTACCTCATGGAGGATCAGCTTGATCAAAGCTTCGCGGGTCAGGTCCTTCATTTCCTGGTCATTGGCTCCGCGCAGGCGCAGGGCCGTGCTGCCGAAAAGCAGCCCCTGCTGGGCAAACTTGCCGTCCATGCACAGATGCGGATCTTTGTTCGGGAAGGGATTCTCCTCTTCCGGAGAGGCGAGGCCCATTTCCGTAAACAGCCGCTGGCTGCGCAAGCGGTTGGTGAGAAAGCTGAACTCGAGCATGATGTCCGCACCCAGGATCTGGCCGGTGCGGGGATTCACAAAACTGGGGCCGTAGCCCCCAAAGGGCGGGTTGGGGGAAGAGGTCCAGCGCAGAACATTGTAGTTGATATCGCCTGCATCCCAGGTGGCGTTGTCGGGCTGCTGTTTCACCACAATGGCGTCCTTGAACCCGGCGGTTTCAAAGGCCTGGTTCCAGCGCAGCGTGGCCTCGCGGATGATGTCCCGCAGTTCCACAGGTGTCGTGTTTTCAATCCAGAAGACAATGGGCTGCACCGGTTCGCTGAGCTTCGTGCCCGGTTTCTGTTTTACCAGATGCCAGCGGTGGATGACATCCCGAAAGGGCGTGGCCTCGGTGCTGGTCATGTCCGTCACCTGGGTGCTGAAGTAACCTATGCGCGGGTCATCGTAACGCGGCTTGAAGTCATTGGCCGGCATGCGGATCAGGTGATGCAGCACACGGATGCTGACGTAGCGCGGATCTGTGATTTCATCCGCACGGACGCGGCTGTCATTGGCCCAGACGGGCGCGGCGTTTTCATAGACAAACTCCACCTGGATGGCTGTGTTGTCCGGATAACCGTTAATGCGATTCAGTTTGGTTTTGGTCTCGGACAATTTGCCAAGGACCGCCTTGCTGGCATCGTTGCCGGTGGCAGGCCACTTCACCATCAGCAGGCTTTCCCGGAGGAAAAGATTGGTCGCGGAGACGAGGTATCCGCCGGCATCTTCGGCCACCACAGGCTCGCTGGAAAGCACGGCATGGCTGGTGTTGGCCCGGGAGGCGCGGGAAAGCGGATTCTGCGGGTCGAAATAGAACGAGGTGTTTTCTCCGATGAACTCAATCCGGTCAAAGGAACGGCTGATGCGGAAGATACGCTCCTTGCCATACTGGCCGCGGTTATGACCTGCCTGCACCACGCCGTCGGTGGTCTGGTTGAAGTAAATGAACTCTGGGCCAATCTGGTCCTTCTTCACATACAGGTGCAGGGTGCCTTTTTCACGGTCGAGGTAGAACTCAAACAGGCCGGTGATGTGCTGGTGGCCCTTGATGACCTCTGCCAGGCTTTTCTTCTTTGCCGGTGTCGCAGGGGTAGGAGCCGGGGAGGCTGGCACAGGGGCCTCAGGCTTCTTCTCCACCACGACGAGCGGCGGCTTGGCCGGGTCGGGTTTTGGGTCCGGTTTGGGATCGGGCTTCGGTTCTGGCTTGGAGGGACCGGATGGGGCGCGTTGCGGGGCCGGTGAAGGCGACGGGGCAGGGGCTGCCGCGTGGAGAAAACCTGACAGGCAAACAACGGAAAGCGGTAGCAGGCGCATGGTGGTGAGGTGAAACGCACCACCATGGGCCGCTCTTGGGCCTCCCCGACAAAAAAGCCAAAATGAGCGCTCGCCCAGAAATTCGCTCAGGCTGTGGCCAGCCTTGCTTCATCCACAAAGGTCTTCACCAAGGCCAAATCTTTCAATCCCGGT
>DASWXG010000793.1:0-5929 GCA_036405615.1 Prosthecobacter sp.
AGGAAATGGCGGCGGGTCATCCGTCTAAAACGGTCACGGGCTGCCGTCTCTCAACCAAATTGATCGGTAAAGACACCTTTCCCGGAGCCGCTCATTCTTCCTCCGGGGACTTTGACGGGCGGATCTTGCCGCTGCCCGGCAGACCGCTGAGCAAAAAGTACTTGGGAGACCGCAGCAGATCGCCCACTTCCCGCACCGCCATGTTGGACAAATAAGCAGCCAGACGTTCCTGGGCATCCGGGTTGCGAGCAAGATGCTTTTCCAGAAAGCGCCGCACCCGGCTGTTGGCATTGTACTCCACCGCGAGGGTACCGATGTTCAGCAGGATCAGAATGACACAGACGGCCACCAGACCCGCGATGGCAAAGCGCGGTGGAAACCGCAGGAAGAGCATGCCCACCATGCCGACGAGGGCAAAGATGGGCCCGTAGCGGTTCAGGCGGATGACGGTCTGCCGCCACTTGAGGTCTGCCAGCATTCCATCCATCTGGGAAGCGTGAGCCGCTTCATGCAACGCGATGGCCCATGCCCCCATAGAAGTGCCGCGGGCGACCCGGGACTCCAGGAAAAGCCGTCTGCGTCCGGGATCGAACGCATTGGAGGTCATTCCTTCGTGCTCCACCACCTTCACGTCCTGGGCTCCTTCAAAGGCCAGAAACAGCCGCGCAATCTCCTCTCCCGTATGGGCGGTGGGAGCCCTTTCTTTCATCCCCTCCTCCCGCACCTGGGCATACCGGCCTGCGGCCCACTGGCAGACGCCAAAGCAGAGCAGCAGGACAATGATAAAAATGGCAAGCATGCCCCAAACTGGCGGGAAGTCGTCCCTGCCGCAAGGCGCGAGATTGGCCCCTGCCGCCCGCCACCCGCTCCCCGGTCTGTAGCGCCAGGTTGTTTTTTCTGAGAATCCGGCTACGCTCCTCACCCCCATGCCCCGAGTTTACATCAAAACCTACGGTTGCCAGATGAACGAACGCGACACCGAACAAGTGTCGCAAATGTTCGTGGAGCGCGGCTACACCATGACGAACACCGACAACGATGCCGATGTGGTGCTCATCAACACCTGCTCGGTGCGTGACCAGGCGGAGCAGAAGGCCATCGGCAAAATGGGCATGGTGCGCCGCCGGCGCGTCCCTCTCGTCACCGGCTTCATGGGCTGCATGGCCCAGAGCCGTGGCAGCGAACTGGTGGACAAAACCAAGGTGGACCTCGTGGTGGGCACGCAGAAATACCACCGCGTTGTCGAGTATGTGGATGAGATCATCCGGGCCAAAGAAGCACGGCTCATGGATGAAGAGCGCCTCTCCATCGTGGACACCGAGGAGGAACTGGCCAGCCAGAACGCCATCCGTGACCACACGCTCAAAGAAAACCAGGGGTCCGCCTTTGTCAGCATCATGCAGGGCTGCAACATGAAGTGCACCTTCTGCATTGTGCCTTACACCCGGGGCAGCGAGCGCGGACGCCCCATCGCTGACATTGTGGAAGAAGTCCGCCGTCTGGCAGGCCGGGGAGTCAAGGAAGTCACTTTGCTGGGCCAGATCGTCAATCTTTATGGCCGCCATGAATTCCCGGCTGTCGATGGCAAAAGCCCCTTCGTCCAGCTTCTGGAAGCCGTGCATGAAGTCCCCGGCATCCAGCGCATCCGCTTCACCAGCCCGCACCCCATCGGCTATAAAAAAGACCTGATCGAGGCCTTCACCTACCTGCCCAAGCTGGCCGAACACGTTCACCTTCCCGTGCAAAGCGGCAGTGACGAGATCTTGAAAAAGATGCACCGCCCGTACACGGCGGCCAAGTTCACCGACCTGGTGGAACGCATCCGTGCTGCCCGGCCCGGCATCGCCGTGACCACCGACGTGATTGTCGGCTTCCCCGGTGAGACCGACCGGCATTACCAGGAAACACGCGAGCTGTTCGACAAGCTGAAGTTCGAAAACGCCTTCGTCTTCCGCTACTCGAAACGGCGAGGCACCCCGGCAGCCCAGATGGACGATGCCCTGCAACTCAGCGAGCAGGTAAAGGAAGAGCGCAACCAGGATCTGCTGGCCCTGGTCAACAAACACGCCTGGACCAAGTATGAGGAACTGCTCGGCCAGGAAGTGGAGATTCTTTGTGAAGGCACCAGCAAGACCAATGAGTCACGCCTGATGGGCCGCACGCGGACCAACAAGATCGTCATCTTTGAAGGCAACCCTCAAAGGCACATCGGCGAGATCTTCAACGTCCGCATCAGCCACTACGAGAACTTCACGCTCTACGGTGATGTGGTGACGGCGGAGTAAGGCGTCACGCCTCTCAGTCCTTGCTGCTCCCCTTGCCAAAAAGCCTTGTGAAAAAACCCGGCTTCTGAGCGGGCTTGCCAAGTTCTGGTCCGCGCATGGGTGCCACAGGCTGCAGCCGTGCAGGCAGAGCCTGTTCCGGCAGCGCCGCCGGTTTCGGTCCTCTTGCCGCAGGTGCTGGCGGGAACACTGCCGGAGCAGGTTTCCACCACGATGGCAGGGCTTCTTCGACCGCCCCCCATTCACCGGAGCCCGCCTTGCTGACCAAGGTGCCCCCGATCACCTTCCCCTGGCTGGCCAGAGCTTCCATGACGTCATCCTCATGAGGACCGTCTGCATCTCCTTCATTGTTGTAATACCAGGCCATGAGGTGGGATTCCTATCATCCTCGAAAGGCAAACGCGGGTCAAACAAACATGCCAGGTATCCGGTACCACAACACACCCGGATCAAGCCAGGGCAGCATCCGCCTTGAGAGCCCGTTTCATGCGCTCCAGCCCCATGGCCAGTTCCACTTCACGGGTTCGGAGCTCTTTGCGGAGAGCTTCCTCCCGGGCAGTGCCCAAGGCAGCAGCCAGCCTCTCACGCAAAAAGGCCACTTCGCGCATGGCCTCCACTTCCGGGGGCGCAACACCCGCGCTTTTCAGCAGACCAAACCCGGCCCGGAGTCCTGAAGGTGCCGCAAAATAAGCATCCAGGTCCATCGGCTCCCCCTTGCCGCGCAAATCACGGTCTTCCCCGGCCTCCAGAGCTTCCTGGATGCGGGACTCGGCAAGACAGGCGAGCGACGACATGGTTCTCTCCAAGATAACCGTTCGTCTGCCAAAGACAACGGGCTCATAAAAAACCCCGGCCGCCTTTCGGCAGCCGGGGTTGTTCAATTCAGAAAGATGCGTCGGATCAGGCGGCGACCGCTTTGTCCTCAGGTTCAATCAGGCCATATTCACCATCCTTGCGGCGGAACATGATGGCCAGTTTGTGGGTCTTCTGGTTGTGGAAGACGACAAACGGACGGTCGCTGATTTCCAGATCCATGATGGCTTCATCAGGATACAGAGGGCGGACCTTGTACTGCTCCTGGTGGACATAGGAATGCTCGATGTGCTCGTCCTCGCTGTGGAGATCGTCAGCGTGGAAGACTTTCTGCTCGAGGTGACGGATGCTGCCGTCCTTGCGGGGGCGGTGGCTCTTGAGCAGACGGGTTTTGAACTTGCGCATCCGGCGGGCGATCTTGGCGATGGACTCGTCAATGGACGCGTAGATGTCCTCCGTGGTGCTTTTCACTTCGATGTGAATGTGATTGGCGCAGAAGAGGATGATCTCCGCCATCTGGCGGTGACCTTCGACATCGAGGATGATTTTGGCCTCGATGATTCGCGGGTAGTCGAGGTGGAGGCTCTCGATTTTCTTGTGGGCGTAGTCACGAATGGCGTCCGTGATTTCAAGGTGACGGCCTGTGACGATGACTGGCAGGTTCACGTTGTGCTTTTGCATGGTGTTTGTCCTCCTAGGTATTGGGGTTGGTTGAAATTGCCCGGAAAGCCCGGGTTACATGGTGAAGTCTTCGCCCAGGTAGAGGCGTCGAGCTTCGGGATCGTTAACGAGATATTCCTTGCTGCCGTGGCGGCGCACCTGGCCTTCGTAGATCAGGTAGGCACGGTCCACAATGTTCAAGGTTTCGCGTACATTGTGGTCCGTGATGAGAATGGCGAGACCGGCACGGCGCAGCATGCGGATGATGTCCTGGATCTCGCTCACGGCGATGGGGTCCACGCCGCTGAACGGTTCGTCCAGCATCAGCAGCTTGGGTTCGGTCACCAGACTGCGGGCGATGGTCAGACGGCGCTTCTCACCACCGGAGAGCGTCAGCGCCAGATTGTCTGCCACGTGGTCGATGCCGAACTTCTCCATCAACTGCTGGCATTGTTCCTCACGCTCCTTTTTGGTGTAAGGCTGCGTCTCCATCACGGCGAGGATGTTTTCCTTCACGGTGAGGCGGCGGAAGATGGACTCTTCCTGCGGCAGGTAACCCATGCCCAGACGGGCACGTTTGAACATCGGCAGATCCGTGGCGTCATTGCCATCAAACACCACCTTGCCGCCATTGGGCCGGACCAGACCCACAATCATGTAGAAGGTGGTGGTCTTGCCCGCACCGTTAGGGCCCAGAAGGCCGACAATCTCCCCGGCCTTCACCTCGATGTCCACGCCGTTGACCACGGCACGGCCATCATAGACCTTTTTCAGGCCTTCGGTATGCAGCAGCATGCTGCGGTCTTCCGGCTTCGTTTCTGCCACGGCAGAATCGGGCCTTTCCTCCCAGATGGGAGATGTGCCGGCAGCACTGCCTGGGCGCGTGGAACGGGTGGCTGACATGCCCTGAAAAGTTAAACGGGGGGTTACAGATTGTTACGAGACGCGCCTGCCCCTTCCCCTTCGGAAAGAATCACCGTACGGGTGCGGCGGTTCGAATTGAAATTGCCCTTCTGGTCAAAGGTCATGACCGTATCTGGCGTGATGGCCACCTGCATCACGTTGCCGTTCTGCACCTGCGGGTTGTCGCGCATGGTGATGATGCCTGTGGAGGATTCATACACGGCATGGCGGCAGAACGCGCGCTGCAGTTCACCCTGCTCGTTCGCTTTTTCAATGCGAACCATGGGGCCGGTGGCAATGGCTTTTTTCACGGAATTCTGGCGGGGGGCTTCCTCTCCTTTTTTCTTCGCCGAAATAGGATCGTTTGCTGGTGCGGGCTTGGCCTTGGGTTTGCCATCCGCATCCTTTTCCTTGCCACTTTCCGTGTCGAGATGAACCACCAGTTCCTCACACTCGATGTAGAACTGAGGATGACGTGCACGCACGTTGCCGGAATAGATCAGGATACCGGTGTTGGAATCGAAAACCGAGCTGTCGGCCTCGATCACTGCCATGGGCTTCTTGTTGGCGGTGATACCCGGAGGGCTGTCATTCAAGGGCTGCAAGGCCTGGGGCTTGGGACCTTCGGGCACGGCTTCCTGGACCGCAGCCGCGCCTGCGGCCGGTGTGGCTGGAGCAGCCGCAGGCGGGGTGTCCGCAGCGGTGCCGCCGCCCATCAGCTTCTGGGCTTCTGGCAAAAGCGTTTTGGCCGCAGCTTTGGCGGCTTCGGCTGCCTGGGCTTTGACCTCAGGGGACTGCAAGGCGGCCTTCGCTGCGTCAGTCAGATTGCCGGGGATGTTGCCCATCAACCCCTTGGCTTTTTCCTTGGCCTTGTCCAGGTCGCCATTGGCCTGGGCCTGGCGCAGTTTTTCAGCCGCCTGTTCCAGCTGCTTTTTCTGGTCGCTGGAAGGCGTGGTGAGACGCGACGCCCCCTGCCCGTACGCAGAAAGTGCCATGCCGCCGAGGGCAAGGGCGATGGTGGTGATCGTTCTCATGTCAGTTGGGTGGTTGGTTACCCTCCGATTTGCCAGAGACCACGCCCGTGTCAAAGATCAATGTGCGTACCCGGCCTTTCATGCTGCCGATGGAACGGGTGGCATCGAACACCAGAGAATCGCCCTCCATTTCAAAATCGGCCCTGCTGACACGGCTGCGGTCTCCGCTGCGGAGAATCTGGTCACCCATGTGATAAATGGCCGTTTTCAGGTCCACGTGAAGGTTCTCAGCAGGAG
>DASWXG010000794.1:0-3359 GCA_036405615.1 Prosthecobacter sp.
CCCTTCACCGGCGGTGTGTATTCCTATTCAGCCAAGTGCAGCAAGCCCGGGGAGGAGATTTTCCGGGTCACCATCGAAGAGCTGGACCTCGACCCGGCCCTCACTTTCTACATCGACGACCTGGCCCCCAACATCGCCACGGCGGAGAAACTGGGATTCCAAACTCACCTCTACCACCCCGGTGAGCATACCCGGCTGGAGGCCGAGCTGGCAGCGTGGGCAG
The DNA here is from genome assembly GCA_036405615.1 of Prosthecobacter sp. Taxonomy (GTDB): domain Bacteria; phylum Verrucomicrobiota; class Verrucomicrobiia; order Verrucomicrobiales; family Verrucomicrobiaceae; genus Prosthecobacter. The sequence goes on from DASWXG010000794.1 coordinate 224, forward strand.
TCCACCGGGGGATCTAACCTCCGCCATTTTCCGCAGGCCTGCGGACACCCCTCCCCCCGGCGCAAGAAGGGGTATCTCCGCCGCACCTATTGACGTGAGAATCTCCATGCCCTAGCTGTACCTCTGGCACGCGGCATGCGTATCAGTATGCAAAGGCCGACCAGCCAGGAACTCCCAAGACTATGAAATGTGACGTTTGCGACAGTGAAGCCACCGTGTTTCTGACCCAGATCATCAATGGGCAGATGACCACGGTGAACCTTTGCGACGCCTGCTCCAAAGCAAAAGGCGTCACGGACGAAACCGGCTTCGGTCTGGCGGAGGCCTTCCTCAGCCAGCCTCCGCCTGCCTTGAACGCGGAAACCGCCTGCCCTTCCTGCGGCTTCACCGCCGGCCAGCTGAAGAAAATCGGCCGCATGGGCTGCCCTGAATGCTACGACACCTTCCGCGACGGTCTGGACGGACTTCTCAAGTCCATGCACAAAGGCACCCGGCACGTCGGCAAAATTCCCCACCAGATCGTGGCCCAAAACGCCCTGGTCGGAAACCTGGGGCAGCTGCGTGAGGAACTGGCCAGCGCCGTGCGCGATGAACGGTATGAAGATGCGGCGCGCCTCAAGACCGAGATCGACCAGCTGCAGGCCAAACTGCCCAGCCATGCCTGAGTTTCAAACACGCTGCATCTGATCGAACAATGCAGCGCGTTCCCCTTCTAAAGAATCATCCCGATGCGCTTCAACACCCTCATCAAACATCCGGCTGACTGGATGAAAGGCAGCGGCCTGCATTCGGACGTCGTCATGACCTCCCGGGTGCGTCTGGCCCGCAACCTGCGGGGTTTCACTTTCCCCGGCTATTCAGCCGAACGCCAGCGTGTGGAGCTGCTGGAACTTGCCCGCCCTTGCGTGGAGTCCCTGCCTGAAATGGCCGAGGGCTACAGCGAGGAATACACAGGCCTCAGCAAGATCCGCAAACAGGTCCTCGTGGAACGGCACCTCGTCAGTCGTGAACATGCTGCCCGCGCAGCCGGTTGCGCTGTGGTCGTGGACCGCAAGCAGAGCCTCTCCATCATGATCAATGAGGAGGACCATTTCCGCATCCAGGGCATCAAGGCCGGGCTGAATCTGCGCAGTGCCTATCAGCTCGTGGACAAGGCGGATACTGCCCTGGAAGCCATGCTGCCCTATGCCTATGACGACCGCCTGGGCTACCTCACCGCCTGCCCCACCAACCTGGGCACCGGCATGCGGGCCTCCGTCATGCTCCATCTGCCCGCCTTGGTCCTCTCCGACCAGATCAACCCGGTCATCAAGGCCGTGGGAAAAATCGGCCTGGCCGTTCGTGGTCTTTATGGAGAAGGCACCGAGGCCCTGGGCAATCTCTTCCAGATCTCCAACCAGCACACGCTGGGTGAAAAAGAAGGCGAGATCATTTCCCAGATCGAAAAAGTCATCGAGCGCGTCGTCAGTTCTGAAATGAACGCCCGCCAGAAGCTGCTGGAGGACAACCCCACCATGCTGCACGACCAGGTGGGCCGCGCCTTCGCCATTCTGCGCTACGCCCACATTTTGACCTCCAAGGAGGCCCTCAACCTGCTTTCCCTGCTGCGTCTCGGGGCAGATATGGATCTGGTTCCCCATTGTGACCGTAGTTTGCTAGACATGCTCCTGCTCGAAATTCAGCCCGCTCATCTCCAGCTCAGTGCGGAGAGGGAACTCTCCCCCGAGGAGCGGGACACCCGCCGGGCGGAAATTACCCGGGCAAGGTTGCAATCTCTGACCGGCCCTTCTAACGTTTCTCCAACCACAACCAATTCAGAGGAAAAACCCTCTGATTCCAATGATGAATAACTTCACCCCACGCGCCCAACAGGTTCTGGCCCTTGCCCGCAAGGAGGCCGACCGTTTCAATCACAATTACGTTGGCACCGAGCATTTGCTCCTGGGCCTGATCAAGCTCGGCCAGGGGGTGGCGGTCAACGTCCTCACCAAACTGGGTCTCGACCTGGAAACCGTGCGGCTCCAGGTGGAGCAGCAGGTCGGCTCCGGTCCGGAGACCAAAATGGTGGGCAACATCCCCTATACCCCCCGGGTTAAAAAAGTTCTCGCCCTGGCCAGCAAAGAGGCCAAAGCCCTGAACCACAGCTATGTGGGCACGGAACACATCCTCCTCGGCCTTCTGCGCGAAGGTGAAGGTGTGGCCGCCCAGGTGCTGCGCAACCTGGACATCAATCTCGACAAGGCTCGCAACGAGATCCTCAAGGAACTCGACCCCAACTTCTCCGGCGGCAACGAGGAGGAGGAGGAAGAGTCTGAACCTGTCGCCCCCGCTGGCAACAGCGAGGAAGACAAGAAGAAGAAGAAAAACGAGAAGACCCCTGCCCTCCGCGCCTTTGGCCGCGACCTGACGGAAATCGCCCAGAAAGGCGAGATGGACCCAGTCATCGGCCGTGCTGAAGAAATCGCCCGGGTCATCCAGATCCTCTGCCGCCGCACCAAGAACAACCCCGTGCTCATCGGTGAAGCGGGTGTGGGCAAGACCGCCATCGTGGAAGGTCTGGCCCAGGAAATCTCTGCGGGTAATGTCCCTGAGATCCTGCGCGACAAAAAGGTGATCACCCTGGACCTCGCCCTCATGGTCGCAGGCACCAAGTATCGCGGCCAGTTTGAAGAGCGCATCAAGGCGGTGATGGATGAAATCCGCCGCGCCAAGAACGTGATTCTCTTCATTGACGAGATGCACACCATCGTGGGTGCGGGCTCTGCCGAAGGCACCATGGACGCCAGCAACATCATCAAGCCTGCCCTCAGCCGTGGCGAGCTTCAGGTGATCGGTGCCACCACGCTGAACGAGTATCGCAAATACATTGAAAAAGACTCCGCCCTGGAACGCCGCTTCCAGCAGGTGAAGGTCGAAGAACCTTCTGTAGAAGATGCCATCCAGATCCTCATGGGTTTGAAGGGCAAGTATGAGATGCACCACAAGGCCAAGTATGCGCCGGATGCCATTCGCTCCGCCGTCACACTCAGCTCGCGCTACCTCACAGCCCGCTTCCTGCCGGACAAGGCCATTGACATCATGGACGAAGCCGGTGCCAAGGCCCGCATCGCCGCGATGACACGCCCACCGGAATTGA
>DASWXG010000795.1:0-4950 GCA_036405615.1 Prosthecobacter sp.
CCGGTAGGCGTGGCCCGTGAAGAACGGCAAAATCCCTCGCCGCGGCCCATGCAGCGGCGAGGGATGGTCGGGAATGAGCGGGCGGATCAGTTGCCGTCGAACAGACGGCCGATGCCGCCCAGGACAGAACCCTCACCGGTGGAAGAACCTCCGGCAGAAGGCGCGTTGGCCAGGATGCGGTCCGCCAGGCGGGAGAAGGGCAGACTTTGCAACCACACGGTGCCGTGGCCGCGCAAAGTGGTGAGGAAGAGGCCTTCCCCGCCGAAGAACATGCTCTTGAGGTTGCCCGCCCGTTCGATGTCGTAACTGATGCCCTGGGTGAAGGCGACCAGACAGCCGGTGTCCACACGCATGGTTTCGCCACGCAGTTCCTTTTTGATGATGGTGCCTCCAGCGTGGATGAAAGCCATGCCGTCACCCTGCAGGCGTTGCAGGATGAAACCCTCGCCGCCAAAGAGGCCCGCGCCGAAGCGCTTCTGGAAAGCGATGCCGACCGCGGTGCCATAGGCGGCGCAGAGGAAAGCATCCTTTTCACAGAGGATTTCACCGCCGTAGTCAGACAGCTTTAGGGGGATGATCTTGCCGGGGTACGGTGCCGCAAAGGCCACGCGCTTTTTGCCGGAAGGGGCGCGGTTGGTGAAGTGGGTCATGAAGATGGACTCACCGGTGAGCACGCGTTTGCCCACATTCTTCAGCAGTCCCATGAAGCCGCCGCCAGATGCGGCAGAGCCGTCCCCCATCTTGGTTTCAAAGACAATGCCGTCGTCCATGTAGTTCATGCCGCCTGCCTCGGCGATGACGGTTTCGCCGGGGTCCAGTTCCACTTCCACGATCTGCATTTCGTTGCCGTGGATCTCATAGTCCACATCGTGGGCGCGCATGGAGGCACCCGATGCGGGCATGGGGGGAGGCCCGGGCAGCGGCGGAGGGGCTGCGGAGGACGCCGTTTTGAAAAGGCCGGGAAGAAGCTCGCTGGCGCGGGCCCACTGCGGCTGGCCCTCGGTCCACACCAAGGTGGCGGGGCGCACCGCACCAGCGGCCACCAGGGATTGCAACTGCTCTTCAGTCACCTGATGGCGCTGGCCTTCTGAATCGACGTAAAACCAAGGGTTCATGGATTGGAAAAAGAATGGGGGTCAAAGAAAAACCGCCAGTGTGCGCAGGCCGGATGGCCCGCGGAACTGACGGCCGGAGGATGGAAAAAACCGGAGGTGGGGCGATTACTCTTTTGTGGCTTTTTTCTTCGCCGGTTCTGCCTTTTTGACGTTCGCGGGGAAACCGGCTTTTGCATAAGCCACAATGTCTACCAGTGTGCCCTCGCCGATGCCGTCCACCTTCACGATGTCCACGGGATCGGCAAACGGGCGTGCTTTCAGAAGGCCCTGGGCGCGGCTTTCACCCACGCCTGGCAGAGACTGCAAAGCCTTGGCATCCCCCTTGTTCAAAAGGTCCAGCAGCTTCGTTTTCTGGGTCGGCGTCAGAGTTTTCACCGCGGCCAGGGCTTTGGCAGAAGGTTCGCCGGCTTTGCTTTCGGCCTTGGCGGCAGCCGCCTTCTTTTTGGCAGCAGGTTCGGCAGACATGGCTGGCAGAGAGCAGCCCAGCAGGAGAAGAACAGCGAGCAGGTATTTCATGGCAGGTTAGGGCTTTGTGCCCAGGCAAGACTAGGGGATTCGCCTGTGAGAGGCGAGACGAAAATCTGCGGCGGCTTTTTCACGGGCGGTGCATCGAAGGGTTTTGAAAGTTCGTATTTGAAGTGCCGCCCCGGCGCGGCGAATCTTGGCAAAGATTTCACCCCGGTTCCGTCACGTGCCCACATCTTCGCTTGCACGTTGCACCCATCTCTTAAATCCTCCTCTCCCCCCGCATGTCCACCGTCACCCTCGGCCTGATTCAAGGTACCACCTTCGCCAGCAAGGCGGAGAGCCATGCCCGTCATGAGGAGCTGATCCGCGATGCCGTGAGCAAGGGGGCGCAGATCATCTGTCTGCAGGAGCTTTTTGACATTCCGTATTTCTGCACCCGGCAGGACACTTCACTCTTTGACCTTGCTGAGACCATTCCCGGCCCCACCACGGAACGCCTGGCAGTGCTGGCCAAAGAACTGGGCGTGGTGATCATCATCCCGCTGTTTGAGAAACGCGGTCCCGGTCTTTACCACAACACCGTGGCCGTGGTGGATGCTGACGGCACCGTGCTGGGCAAGTACCGGAAGATGCACATTCCGCAGGATCCGGGTTTTGAAGAGAAGTTTTATTTCACCCCGGGTGACCTGGGTTACAAGGTCTGGGACACGAAGTTTGGCCGCATCGGCGTGCTCATCTGCTGGGACCAGTGGTACCCGGAGGCAGCCCGCCTGACGGCACTGGCCGGCGCAGAGATCCTGTTTTACCCGACCGCCATCGGCTGGCTCAGCAGTGAGAAAGCCGAGCTGGGCAAGGCGCAGCATTGCGGCTGGGAAACCGTCCAGCGCGGGCATGCCGTGGCCAACGGCTGTTTCGTCGCCGCCGTGAACCGCACCGGTTTCCAGGACGACACTGAATTTTGGGGCCAGAGTTTTGTGGCCAATCCCTACGGCGAAATCATCGCCAAAGGCTCCGTGGAGAACGAAGAGGTCGTCATTGTGAAGTGCGACCTCCAGGCCGTGGAGGATTTCCGCCGCATCTGGCCGTTTTTCCGTGATCGCCGCATTGACACTTACGCCCCTTTGACCAAACGCTACCTCGATGAGTAAAGGATACCCGCAGAACTACCGCCTTCCCGCTGAATTTGAGCCGCAGGAGGCCATCTGGCTTTCATGGCCCTCCAACAAGGAGAGCTGCCCGAAGACGTTCCACAAGTTGCAGGACAAGTTCGGCGAGATCGCCAGCACCATCTCCCGCTATGAGCGCGTGCGCATCAACGCCCCGCTGCTCAGCCACATGAACATCCGCCTCAGTATCGCCGACAACGAAGGTGACCTGAGCCAGGTGGACATCTACGAGCACACCACCAACGACGTGTGGTGCCGCGACCACGGCCCGATTTTCATCAAGCACAACGAGAGCGGCCAGGTGGCGATCACCGACTGGAACTTCAACGCCTGGGGCGGCAAGTTCCCTTACGACCTCGACAACACCATCCCCGAAAAGGCCGCAGGCGTGCTGAAGATGGACCGTTTCACCTCCGACTTCACCCTCGAGGGCGGTGCCATTGAAACCAACGGCAAAGGCCTCCTGATGACCACCGAAGCGGTGCTGCTGAACCCGAACCGCAACGGCGGCAAGGCACGCAGCAAGGCTGAAATGGAGAAAGAGCTGAAGGGCATGTTCGGCGTCACCGACATCGTCTGGTTCAAGGAAGGCATCGAAGGCGACGACACGGACGGCCACATTGACGACATCGTCCGCTTCGTCCGCGAAGACGCCGTCATCTGCATGGTCGAAAGCAAGGAGACCGACCCGAACTTCAAGGTGCTGAAGCAGATCCGCGAACAGCTGGATGACGTGCGCCTCGCCGACGGCAGCAAGCTGGAGATCATCGAGATCGAAATGCCCAACGCCATCGAGGCCAAGGACTGGCGCCTTAGCCGCCTGCCGGCCAGCTACGCCAATTTCATGATCCTGAACAACGCCGTCATGGTGCCTATCTTCGGCCAGAAGAAAAAGGACGCCATCGCCGAGGACAAGATCGCCGAGTGCTTCCCGGGCCGCGAGATCATCTCCGTGACTTCCAAGGACCTCGTCATGGAAGGCGGCGCGCTGCACTGCATCGCCATGCACCAGCCGAAGTAGCCGGATTTTCAGAAGTCCTTTTTTTGAAGCCGGGCAGAAATGCCCGGCTTTTCTTTTGCCGTCAGGAAGAGGGAACGGGTGTCATGGCAGGGCCTCCGAGGTGTGAGGGCTTCCGGCCCTCATGGATTGGGCGACGGCATGGAGCGAACAAGGCCGTGAGAAGGTGAGGCCAGGAAGGCCTCACTCCATGGAGCCTGAAGGCGTGGACGGCTTGGCAGATCCGCCATCCGAGAGGTGAATCACCTGGCGGCTGTTAACGGCGACGGCGCATGAGGAGCGCGGCCAGGCCGACGACCAGCAGCAAAGCGCGGCCGGGTTCGGGCGTGACCACCAGATACACCGAGTTGGCCCAGGTGGTGGTGTCGATCACATAGGTGAAGCCGGAGGGCAGATTGGCAAAGCTGACATCGCCGGGGGTGTAGTTCAGAATGCCGGTCCAGTCGAAGAGCTTGTAGTCGCCGTTTCCGAAGCCTCCGAGATCCGTGACGTTCAGCTGGCCTGCCAGCGTCAGGTTGCCTTTCACGCTGACTTCGTCATCAGTGGTGCTGGCGGCAGTCCCGAGATCAAACTTCAGCACAGTGGTGGGTGTCAGCGCCAGGCCTGCACCCCCGTCGCCCACCGTCAGTTTGCCGCCCAGGCTGATGCCGGAGGCGTTCATGTCGCCGGGAGACAGGATGGCCCCGGCGGCCATGCTGACATCGCGGGTAAGGGTGCCGCTGCCGCCCAGGGTGGCCCCGGAGCTGACCTGGGCGTTTTTCAGGCTGGGGTTGGTCAGGATGGTGCCGTTGACGAGGAAGGTACCGGCCTGCACCAGGGTGTTGCCCTGCCAGTTGTTGCTGCTGCCGGTGATGGCCACGATGCCTGTTCCAGTCTTGACCACATCGTCCACATTTCCGGTGGTCCCGGAGCCCCGGACGATGTTGGCAATGTTGACGCGGCCTCCGGCTGCGGCGGTGACGGTCAGCTTGCTCGCAGCCTTGGTGCCCTGACCGTTGGTGGTGGTGATGGTGCCGGTGAAGTTGGAAACGTGGGCGGTGTCACCGCCGATGGTGTAGTTGTGAGTCGTTCCGGGAAAGTCCTGGTGAGAGGATGCCAGCGTGATGCTGCGGCCGATGGTGATGGCATTGCTGGCGTAGAGGAAGGAAGTCAGCGCACCGCCGGTGTAAGTGGTGCCCATGCC
>DASWXG010000796.1:0-7932 GCA_036405615.1 Prosthecobacter sp.
GGGTGAAGAAAGCGGTCTGGCAGGCGCGGCGGGAGGCCGGGCCGCCACGGGGCCGGGCTCCTGGGCTTTCAGCCAGTGAAAGGGGGCGATGCTTGTGTCCAGAACCAGCGTGGTGTTTTTGTCCACCACGGTGCGGAGGCTCTGCAACTCTCGGAGGAACTTGTAGAACTGGGGATCTTTGCCATGAGCCTCGGCATAGATGGCTGCGGCATCGGCTTCGGCCTGCCCGCGCAATTCCTCGGCCTGCCGTTTGGCATCGGCGATCATTTTTGCGGCCTCCCGGTCTGTGGCGGCTTTCATTTCCGCCGCCTTCGCCCGGCCTTCAGCACGGTATTGGGTGGCCTCGCGTTTGCGTTCGGCCCGCATGCGGCGGAAGACGGATTCGGTGTTGGCCTCGGGGAGCTGAATTTGCGTGATGCCGGTGGCGATGAGTTCGATGCCCAGCTGCGCCCGGGCATCCGCTGCCGCCAGGTCTCTCATTTCAGCCTCCAGCTTTTCGAGCCTGTTTTCATTCGCGCCCACGGCCAGCAGGTCCGCGAAGTCGTGGCCTCCGAGAACGGAGTTTCTCGCGCTGGTCACCACGGCATCCAGTTTGGCGCGTGCGCTTGCGATGTCTTTGACGGCAGTGTGAAACAGCAGGGGATCCGTAATCTTCCAGGTGAAGAGAACTGGCACGATGACATTGCGCTGGTCGCGCGTGAGCGTTTCGCTGAGGCGGATGTCCGCATGCTGAAGGCGCCGGTCCAGACGGATCACCCGTTCCACGGGTACGGGAAAGCGCAGATAGAGACCGGGTTCGCTGAGGATACGTTCGGGCCTGCCAAATCTCAGCACGATGGCGTGTTCTGTTTCGCTGATGATGCAAAAACATGCGGCTGTCAGCACCCCAAGTCCGGCTGCAATGATGATGAAAAGACGCAGGCCGACAGAGGGCAGCCGGGCGGCATCGGGTTTGTCTGTACTCATGGCTGGGATGGTTCGGCTGGGGGATTCTTCAAAAGGTTTTCCGGTTCCGGTACTGCCGTGGAGATGGCCGGCACCTCGCCTGCGCCGCTTCGGAGATGACCTTCGATGTCCAGATCAAAAGAGTCTCTTGATACGGAGGGACGGGGCACAAGGGTCTGCGGACGCGGAGGGACGGTGTCCACGAAATCAGGATTGAGCACCTTGCGCAGGTCCACATGTGTCGGGATCTGGCTGTGCACAGCCTCGTCAAAGACCGCCTTTTTGGCGCCGGCGAGGGTTTCATCCAAGGCGCGGAATCCTTCACGCCACTGGTAGAGCTCAGGTGCCTGTGACCAGGATGACTGCATGGCGCGGTAGCGCGAGGCCTGGCCTTCCGCTTGCTGGCGGCGGCTTTCGGCGACGGATGCCGCAGTGATCAAAATGGCTGAAGCATCTCCCCGGCTGCGGGTTCGGATGTCCCGCTGATAGGACTCACCTTCATGAAGAGCCGCCTCTTTTTCCTCCAGAGCGCTGACCACTTCCTGGAAGTTGGGAGCAACTGCCACCGGCGGGTGGATGTCCCGGAAATAGACGTCGGTGATGGTCAGCCCGCTGCGTTGGGCATCGAGTTCCTTTTGCAACCCGGCATGCAGGTTGGCCCGCAGGGATTCCCGTGCTTCGGTCATGATGTCGCGGGCGGGAAGATGCAACGTCTGCCGGAGCAGCAGCCGCTCTGCGATGCTTTTCAGATGGCCCTCGGCATGGTTGGACGCCTTGAGGTAAAGAATCGGATCACTGATGCGGTAAAAAACCGGCACGCTGATGGCAAGGAAGTCATCACCGCCTCCCACCAGAGATTTTTGTTCTTCCTCATAGTGTGTTTTTTCCCAGAGGATGGGCTTTCCGGCGTCTGCCTTGAAGCCCAGCACGACTTCCTGAACAAGACCGGTGGGTACGGTTTCAATTCCTCCGAGCGGCCACGGGAGGGAAAAGTGCAGGCCAGGGGAGAGGGGAGTCTCTTCCCAACTTCCAAGACGAAGCCGGACACCGCTGTGACCCGCAGGAAGTTCATGGATGGAGGAGAGCAGCCAGACGAGGAGGGAAATGGTGGCTGTCAGGGTAGGGAGCGATGCCCGTATTGTGGGCCACATCCACATCTCGGCCAGTTTCAGCCCGGTCTCATGAGCGGCGTCGGATGCAGTGCGGGCGGTGTCCCGCCAGGCGGGGCCTAACCAGCGATAGAAAAAAAAGGTGCCGGGTGCCGGCAGTGATGACCAGTAACGCCGGGGAGTGTAGAGGCGGCCTGCAAGGCGCAAGAGGCAGTCGGAAACGAGGCATAAATTAACCGCCGTGATGGCCCCGGCCAGCCCTGGCAGCCATGCGGCACCCAGGTAGAGAATACCCAGAACAATGCCCGCACAGGCGAAGTGAAAAAACACCGCGACTTTTCGCAGGGACACGGCGGTGACGTCCGCTGTGTCAGGCTGTTTCAGCCCGGCGAGAATGTGCAGAAAGGCCAGGGCACTGCCAGTGAGAAGGGCTGCCACAGCATGGGCGGAAAGCAGATGTCCGCTCATGCCACCTTTGAAAAAGGCCCCGACCCAGACGCTGCTGGCAAGGAGGCTCAAAGGAATGCCCAAAGAGAGATGACCGGTAAGAAGGCTGGCAAAAAGCGCCGCAAAACCGGCAATGGGCAGAAGCCAGAAATCACCGGTGAGAGGACCGGCGATGGCCAGAGTCACTGCCTCAAGCCAGAGGGCCAGACCGAAGGCGGAAAAATGACTGCGGGCGGAAGACATTTGAAAGGTCGGTGTACTGAAATTTCCCGGCCGGACAGAGCCGGCCGGGAAATCATGCCTAACAGAAGGTTGGGCTCTTAGTTGGCGACGGGGCGCATGATGAGCACCTGGCCGTCTTCAGCGAAGGCGGCCACGGCCTCCTGGCGGGTGTAGGTGCCGCCCGCAGGCTTGGGGATGTTGGAGCGGATGGACGTGGCCTGGTCTCCCGGCGTGTTCAGGGTGACGTTGGTGCGGTGGCCCTGGACGTTCACAACGAAGGTGCCCGGACCAAAGATTTCTTCGGCACGGATCACACCTGAGGTTTCCCAAAGGCCGCGGCTGGTGATGGGGGAGTGGCCGTCGCGGGCTTCCACGGCGGCGTAGTTGAAGGTGCTTTGCAGCTTGGCCTGGTTGCCTGCATTGCGGTTCAGCGTCCACAGGCCGGAGTTGCGGCCATACTTGGCATAAACTGCGTTGGCCGGGGAGTTCGTGTCTTCGCAGATGACGATGAAGTCTTTGGACACAGCAATGTTGTCAATGCTCACCGGGTAGTCCACGCCGCCATTCAGCTGGGCGTCGGAGTAGGAGTAGCTGCCGAGGGAGCCTGTGATGCCATTGGCGGCGTTCAGCTTGCCGACGGTGCCATTGTAGGTGCCGCCAGGGGAAACCACCGTGTCGGCGTTGTAGACGACATTGAGCGTGCCGTTGGCGATCGGGTTGGTGGCGTTCATGGTCAGCTCATAGAGACGGCCCAGACGGTTTGGTCCGCTGCCGCCCGTGGTGGCGAGGAACAGGCTGCGGGTCGGTTTTACCGGGTCAAACTCGGTATCTTCGACACGCACAAATCCGAAGGCGCCTGCGGCATCCGCTGCAGCCAGAAGCTGGGTGGCGGAGAGGTTGGCTGCATTGGGGATTTCTTTCCAGCGGGTCGGCAGGGAACCAGTGGTGAAGGTGCCTTCGTTGTGCTGGGCGTCACGGCCGGCGAGCACATACACTTTACCGTTGGTCAGACCGTTGCGGTCCAGCGGGCTGGTGGAGCGCATCTGCTTGCGACCCACATACATGTACACATAGGAAGGGGAGCCGTTGTCTTCCGTGGAGATGACCACGGTGAGCGAGTCGCGGCGCGGCTGCACCACGGTGGTTTCGCGGGCCACGCGGCCCAGGTCTGGCAACGTGTACATGTTGCCGTCGGTGATGGCCACAGACTGGGAGCCTTTCACATCGCCATCATAGTTGCCGGAACCGCTTTCTTCATTGGTGAAGAAGAAAGGGCGGTCCAGACCGGACTCACGGCCGCAGAAGGCTCCTGAGCAAAAACGGGTAAAACCGCGGGCGTCACCTTCCTTTGGAGGAGTGGTGGACACCTGGGTGTTTTCCAGGAAAAGCCTGGCATGGGCAGGGGCGCCATGAAGCAAGCCGCCGTTGGCCCCCACGACATAGCGGGAAACAAACGCACCTTTGTAACGGGTCTGTCCGGGCAGAGGCTCCGTGTTCAGGTTGCTGGGGATCTCATGGGCAACAAAAAGGATGTTTTCGTTGGTCAGCTTGTCCTTGTAGAGGCCCATGGCATCGGGAATGCCGACAAAGGCATAGTCCTTGGTGACGTCGCCGGTGAGCTGCACGCGGTCACCGACGGTGACGATGGGCTCAAAGGTGAAGTTGGCCCCTGCCTGCTGGGTGACATAAGCGGGTTCGGATGTTTTGAAACCTTGGCCGAAGGCTGCGGAGGCGAGCGCGAGGCCCGCCATGAGGGTGGTAGATGTCTTCATGGGAGTGGTCAAATGAGCGACAGAAAACGGCATTCAGCCGCCAAGCCGCATTCCAACGCCATTCATCCGCAGCCGACAAATCCGGCTGCGTAACAGTTCCGCCTCATGTCGAAATGTTCACACAAGGCTGGCGTAAGTGGCATCCCGGCCGCGTGCTGCCTATTTCGTCGCAGGGTTTCCGGTAAGTGAGGCAGATACCCGCCTGTTGCCAACCCGCCTGGTTGCGGGCTTTTCACGTGTTTCCCGGATTATGACATCTGTGCAACAGACGCTGCGGGATTTTTGAAACGGCTCTGTTTCAGCTTTGAGAAGGGCTGTCCTGCGCGGTGCCGTACGTGACGAAAGTGTTGCTGTGGAGGTTTTGTGGCGGCGGATGAAGTGAGGTCATGTCGGCCCACGGTGCTTCAGAAAAATCCTCGCACCTCCACGACCACCTCTCATCATGACATTGAAACTACGCTCTCCCTTCGGATGGCTGGCATTGGCGGCGCTGAGCGCCGGACCGCTGTGCGGCCAGGAAAACATGCTGCCAGTCAGCCGCACCGCAGGTGTGCTGACGGCTGATCTGCCTGCCGGCAAGTCCACTCTGGTGGGTGCTCCTTTCGCCAGCATTGTGGCAAGCGGCACCGTCAGTGCCGTGAATGCAGGCCATCTGATTCTTTCCTCCTCCCCGGCGGCCCTGCCGGTGCTGACTGCAACACCGCACGCCATCAAGATCACCAGCCGCGTGGACCAGCGTGGCTCCACGGCCAACGCTCCTGCAGGCACCAGCACCAACGCTTATGGTTATGCTGCAAAGATCACTGCACAGGCAGGCCAGGATGTCACAGTCGCCCTGGCCGTGGCTCCCAACGTCGGAGATGAGTTTGTCATCTACAAGCTTTCCACACTGGCATCTCTTTTCGGCAGCACCAACAGCGCCGGCCTGCAGGGCGGTGACACTCCGGCAGCCGCAGACATCGTCTACGTCGCCTCCGCCGGGGAACTGGTCGGTTACTTCTACAACTCCACCGCCAATGTCTGGCGCGCAGTGGCCTCTCCTGCTGCGGGCGACGCCGGTGCTACGGAAATCGGCCCTGATGCCGCCGTTCTCGTGGCTCGCAAAGCCGGTGGCAACGCGGCAAAGCTGACCCTCACGGGTGAATCCCTCCCAGGACGCCAGGTGGCCCAGGTCAGTGCCGGTTTCCAGGTGGTGAACAATCCCTTCAGCGTCAGCACGACGCTGGCAGCCAGCGGTCTGCAAAACTCCATCACCGGTGGCACCAGCGCTGCAGGCGCTGACGTCATCTACCTGGAGCAGGACGGTGTTCTCACCGGTTACTACTACAAAACGGGCGGTCTCGGCGGCACGGGCTGGCGCTCCCTCTCTGACAACCTGACCAACCAGGGCGCTGCGCTGGTTTCTCCGGGCAAGGCCATTCTCTTCAAGGAGCAGGCTGGCGATGTGAAGTTCGTCCTGCAGGAGCCTTTCGCCGAGTAATTCGAACCCCACTCCTCACCCACTCACTCTTTTCATGAAAAAGTATTTCCTCTCTGCCCTGCTGGCGATGGGCACAATGGGAAGCGGCCAAGCCGCCAACCTTTACTCCAGCAACCTGGGGAACGGCGTTTCCACCGATGGCAGCCTTGCTGGCATCGCGTCTGGCACCGTGCGTTTCGGCGTTTTCCCGGACAACTTTGATTTCAACGCCAACGTTGGCGACTTCAATGCGCTGGACGCCGCCTTCATCCAGGTGGCCTCCTACAGCGGTGACCTCAGCGTCAGCTCCATCAACGGCTTCTTCCAGCAGGCGATCAGCTATGACGCCACTGCCAGCTTCGAAGGCGTCTCCTACGCCAGCGGCATCGCCGGCAAAAAAGTCTACATCTGGATCCTCAACAGTGTGAATCCGGAAGAGGTCAGCCAGCAGCTGGTGGTTTCCTCCAACCAGACCTGGGTGGCGGCGGATGCCGTCATTGCGGATACCTTCGCCTCTCCGGACACAGGCGTTAGCGGCCTGACCTTCCATGTCGGCAGCGCAGGCGGTGCCGACATCGGTGCCAGCTCCCCCTCCCATGTTCTGGGTGGTGCCCAGACTGCTGTGACCCAGGTGCTTCTGAGCGCCGCTCCTGGCAATGTGGTCAATGACGGCACCGCCGTCACCCTCACCGCCCAGGCCGATGGCTCCCCGGTGAAGACCTACAAATGGCTCAAAAATGGCGTCGAGATCGCAGGCCAGACGGCCAGCACACTTGTCATCGCCAGCGCTGTTCCAGGTGACACCGGCAAGTATCAGGTGCTCGTCAGCAACAACCTCGCGGATGATGTGGCCAGCAATGAAATCTCGCTGACCGTCAATACCCAGAAGCCAACCATCATCGAGCAGCCTGAGTCTGCAGTGGTCGCCGTTGGCGATACTCTGGAGCTGGATGTTGCCGCTGTTGGCCAGGGCGTGCTGAAGTACCAGTGGAAGAAGGGCGCCAACATCGCCGGTGCCACCGGAACCGAACTGGAACTGCCTAACATGTCGCTTGCCCAGGCAGGTGCCTACACCGTCACCGTGACCAACGCCCCTGGCGCCAACACCGGCACCGTGGTGAGCGCCAAGGCTGAAGTGGTGGTGGTGGACCAAACCCCCGCCGTGGTTGCCAGCGCTCCTGGTGCCAATGTCTCCCTGACCACCGTCACCGCCGGCAAAGTGGAGACCTACCAGTGGTTCAAGGAAGGCGACGCCAACCCCCTTCAGAACGGAGCCAAGTACGTGGGTGTGAGCACCAAGACCCTGAGCGTGCGCAGCGTGCAGGACGCCGATTCCGGCAACTACTACTGCCGCATCGGTGCCGGCACCGATCATGAAAACTCCGGCATCCGCACTCTGAGCGTGTTTACCGCTGCTCCAGAACTGGACGCCACGGCCATCGCCGCCATGCCAGATGCTGAAATCGGTTCTACCTACAGCTTCCAGGTTCCTGTGCTGGGCGGCTCTGCCAAAGCCCCGCTCACCTACGCCGCGAAAGGCCTGCCAGCCGGTTTGAAGATTGATGCGAAGACCGGTCTCATCACCGGCCGTCCTACCAAGGCTGCAACCGGAGTGTCCGTCACCCTGACTGCGACCAACCGCCAGGGCAGCGATTCCGAAACCGTCACCATTGATGTCAATGCCTCTCCGGAACTTGCCGGTCTGGCTGGCACCTATGTGGGCCCGATCGACCGCAACATTGAGTCCGGCCTCCCGGGTTCCGAACTTGGCGGCCGTTTTGAAATGACCGTCTCCACCCTCGGTGCCCTCACCGGCAAGCTGTATCTCGGCGCAGTCACGCTGCCTGCGAAAGGCTTCATTGAACTCGACGGCGAAGTCCCCTACGCAGAATTCACCGTGGCCCGCGCAGGCGGCCTTACTCCGCTGGTGGTTGGCTTCGAGATCGAAGGTGACACCCTGGTGAACGGTTACATCAGC
>DASWXG010000797.1:0-8239 GCA_036405615.1 Prosthecobacter sp.
ACCACAAGGCCCCGCACGCCACCAGCGACCTGCTTTACAAGAACGCGCTGTACGGCAAGTCCCGCAGCATCTTCAGCGGTCTGATCACGGTGGATGAAGGTGCCCACTACACGGACGCCTACCAGACCTGCCGCAACCTGGTGAACAGCAGCGAAGCCGAGGCCACCTCGATGCCCGGCCTGGAAATCAACGCCGACCAGGTGAAGTGCAGCCACGGCAGCACCAGCAGCCCGATCAGTGACGAAGAGCTGTTCTACCTGAAGGCGCGCGGCATCTCCGACGGTGAAGCCCGCAAGCTGATCATCGAAGGTTTCCTGGCAGATGTGCTGGCCCGTTTTGGCAGCAGCGAACTGCTGGAGACCCTGGTGGCACGCATTGACGAGAAGCTGGAACGCGCGGCCTGAGGCTGAATCACGGCGGCCGCGTTTCATTTCATCATCACAGATCCCTTGATTGGAGGCGGGTGCTCGCGACGTAGCAGCACCCGCCTTTTTCTTTGGCCACACTCCTTCCAACTCTGTTCCAAAAGCTGCTCCGGCTTGGCTACCGCGCCGGATGGGCCGCGCTTGGGCTGGGCCTTCTGTTGCAGTTTGGCCTGAAGGACCGGGTGTTCGGCCTGCGCCTGCTGTTTTACGCCATGCCGAAACCCTGCCTGCTGGGCCTGGCCCTGCTGCTGCTTGTCTGGCCGGGGGCAAAGATCCCGGCACGCGGATGGGCAGCCCTGGGGGCAACCATACTCGCCCTCAGCTGGTTCTCGGTCTCCTGGCGTTCAGAACCGCCCCCCGTTTCGGACCGGAACGGAAGCGAGGAGGTGCGGATCCTGTTCTGGAATCTCTGCCGCCCGTCCGGTTTGCACCCCGGCATGGTGGAAATGGTAAAAGAGTTCCAGCCCCACATCGCCGCCTTTGTGGAGCCGGGCGAAAAGAACATGGAGGAAAACTGCCGCACCTATGAGTCCATGCTTCCGGGTTATCAGGCAGCCTGGATGCCACGAGGCATCCTGTGGCTTTCACGAGTGCCTTCCCGCTACCGTGAACGCGGCAAGCTGGAAGGCTCGGGAGCTTTTGCGCGGTTTGAGGTCAACGGGCTGGGCCCGTCTTTCCCCGTGGTGGTGGCCGACGTTTATCCTCACCCTCTGCATTGGCGCAAAGGCCAGCTGGAGGAAGTTCTCACCCACGCCCAGGGCAGGGGAGACGCCATCCTGGCCGGCGACTTCAACACCCCTTTGGAATCAGCCCTGCTGGACGGCTACCGCAAACATTTCACCAACGCACTGGAGGCGGCTGGCACCGGCTTCAAGGAAACCTGGCCCCTGGGCCTGCCCCTGCTCAGTCTGGATCATCTTTGGTTAGGCCCGGAATGGGAGGTGGTGGAGGCCCGCAAAGTCTGGCGCACGCAGCACA
Source organism: Prosthecobacter sp. (assembly GCA_036405615.1). Lineage (GTDB taxonomy): Bacteria > Verrucomicrobiota > Verrucomicrobiia > Verrucomicrobiales > Verrucomicrobiaceae > Prosthecobacter. Next base: position 1,404 of record DASWXG010000797.1, read on the forward strand.
GCGACCACGCAGCCCTTCTGGTCACGGTGCGAAGGAAGGCCGCGGGACAGCCTAACCAAAAGTAAAACAACCGGCACATGCGCGGAGAGGAAAGCCCCCCGCTTTCAGGCCGGTTTCAGTCCACGCTCCATTCCACGGCGACCTGCTGCTCGCGGCCGTTGCGGTCGTGGTATTTCACGAAGCCGTTTTTCGCCCCGTATTCGTGGACACACTTGGTGACCTTGACATCGAAGGCGCAGTACTCGGCGATTTCGGCAAGTTTGCCCTGCTGCCACCAGCGGATGGCTTCCAGGCCGTCGGCGGTTTTGCCGGTGCCCAGGCTGGCTGCGGCCACAGCTTCAAGCTTGAGACGGTGGCCCAGCTTCTTTTCCAGGTCCACCAGGAGGTCGAGATCGCGCACCTGGTCGCGGAAATCGAAGATGGTGTGACCCATGAGCACTTCGTAGTCGAAGCTGACATGGTTGAACCCCACCACCAGATCCGCACGGGTCAGCTGGTAGATGAGATCGGCCGTTTCCTCTTCCTGATAGATGCGGTACTCCCCCAGCTTGCTGCTGTAGGTCACACCGACGGAGATGCCCATCTTGTGCTTGTTGCCCCAGCCGCCCACGTCATTCGCGGTGCGGCGGGTTTCCAGGTCGAAGTAAACGATGTCCCGGGCCATTGAGGTCGGTCAGAGACGGTAGACGATACGGGCCTTGTCCATGTCGTAAGGCGACATCTCGATCTTGACGTTGTCGCCAATGACCAGACGGATGAAGCGCTTGCGCATCTTGCCGGAGATGTGGGCCAGAACTTCGTGGCCGTTCTTCAGCTTCACACGGAACATGGTTCCCGCCAGCACGGCGGAAATCACACCGTCGAGCTCGATCGCTTCCTCCTTCTGCTTCGGTTCATCTTCAGGCGGCGGGGGTGGCGGACGGCGGTTGGAAGATCCGCCGCGCGGGGGACCTGACGGGCGGCGTGGTCCGCCGCGATTATTGGAACGACGAGGAGGAGGCATAGCTGATGCAGCGGAATCCCTTCAGGGTTTCCGGAAGGATACAACGTGCTTCGCCAGCCCTGCCTTTACAACCTCTAATTTCTTCTGCGAAGGATTCCCAACCCAATAAAAAGTGCTGGCGCGATGCGAAGAGCGCGTTATGTTGCGCTTCGCTAGTTCTCAGATGGTGGTCGTAGCTCAATGGTAGAGCCCCAGATTGTGATTCTGGTTGTTGCGGGTTCGAGCCCCGTCGATCACCCCATCTTCGCTGTTCACGTTGACAGCCTTTCCTCTTGCTGGAACTAAGCCATACTCTCCGTCATCACCGCTCATGGATGTGCTTGAATCTGTCCTCGGTTACACCTTTCGGGAACGCCGCCTTCTCACCATGGCCCTCACCCATGGCAGTGTGGGCTATGAGGCGCAAAAGGCCCACCAGGACAACCAGCGCCTGGAATTTCTGGGAGACGCGGTGCTGCAGCTGACGCTGTCTGAAATCCTTTACCAGCGTCTTCCCACTTCCGATGAAGGCGGGCTGACCAAGCTTCGCGCACGCATGGTCTCTGCCAAGGCCCTGTCCGCAATGGCCCGGCGTCTGGACCTGGGCAGCTTCTTAATCATGGGCCGCGGAGAAGAGGCCAATGGCGGACGGCAGCGCGAGAGCAGCCTGGCTGATGTCATGGAGGCCGTCATGGGGGCGATCTATCTGGATGGCGGACTCGCCCCGGTGCAGCGCTTTGTGAGGGATCTTTTCACACCGGAGCTGGAGGCCCTGATCCTGAACCCCAGCGTGGAGAATCCAAAGGGCCAGTTGCAGGAGATCATCCAAGCCGTCGGTCCGGTGCCACCCACCTACAGCGTGCTGCATGAGTCCGGCCCGGCCCACGAACGTTTCTTCCAGGTCAGCGTCTGCTGGCTGGGCAAGACGCTGGGGACAGGCTCAGGCAAAACCAAAAAGGAAGCAGAGGCCGAGGCTGCCCAACAGGCTCTCACTTCTGCAACCCTTATGGAGGATCTAAAAGCTTTGGCTTTCCTAAATTCTAAAACCGCTAAAATTTCTGTTAAAGAGTGTGAGAAAGCTGGGGATAACTCCCCTCAACCCTGAGAGCAACACTCACAACTGAGAATTGTTCATGCGCTTCCACAAGCTATGCGCAATTTTGTCCGCAATAACTCAGGCCGTGGAACGCGCTCCCCAAGCGGGAGGAACAGGCTTATTGCAGTTATCCCCAGCCTATACGGATAAGGAGATTTAATGGACCTTACCTTAGCCAATCATAAGAGGTGTGAAAAAGAGGCATAACCCTTCAAGCAGACACCTTTGCTTGCACAGAGGAAGGAGCCGTCCATCTTGACCCTCTTATGTCCAGCAGCCTCGGCACTCTCTTCCGCATCAGCACTTGGGGTGAATCCCATGGTCCCGGCGTAGGGGTGGTGATTGACGGCTGCCCTCCCCGCATCCCTCTCAAAGTGGAAGACATCCAGAGGGAACTGGACCGTCGCCGCCCGGGGCAGAGCAAGATTGTGACTCCGCGCAAAGAGGACGACAAGGCCGAGATCCTTTCCGGTGTGCTGGAGGACCAGACCTTGGGCACCTCCATCGGCCTGTTTGTGCGCAATACAGACCAGCGTCCTTCCGCCTATACGGAGATGCAGCAGGCCTACCGTCCCAGCCACGCAGACTACACGTATGACGCCAAGTATGGCATCCGTGCCGTGTCAGGCGGGGGACGTTCCAGCGCTAGAGAGACCATCGGCCGCGTGGCGGCAGGGGCTGTGGCCAGGAAGGTGCTGGAACAGCATCTGCCGGGTTATGAATGCCTGGCCTATGTGAAGACCATCCAGCACATCCAGGCCCAGGTGCCGGAGAAGCTGACGGCAGAGGTCATCGAATCCAACATCGTGCGCACCTGTGATGCAGACGCCGCAGAGAAGATGATTGAGCTCATCGAAAACGTGCGCAGCCAGGGCAACAGCGTGGGCGGCGTGGTGGAGTGCGTGGTGCGCGGCGTGCCCCCCGGACTGGGTGAGCCTGTCTTTGACAAGCTGGAGGCGGATCTGGCCAAGGCGATGCTGAGCCTGCCGGCGACCAAGGGCTTTGAGATTGGAAGCGGCTTTGCCGGCACTCTGATGACCGGCCTGGAGCACAACGACGAGTTTTACATGGATGGCAGCCAGGTGCGCACCCGCACGAACCGCAGCGGCGGCATCCAGGGCGGCATCAGCAATGGCGAGGAGATTGTTTTCCGCGTGGCCTTCAAACCGACTGCGACCGTGCTGCGTGAGCAGAACACGGTGACCAACACGGGTGAAGAAACGACGCTGTCCGCCCGTGGCCGTCATGATGCCTGTGTGCTGCCACGTGCGGTGCCCATGGTGGAAGCCATGGTGCATCTGGTGCTGGTGGATCACTGGCTGCGTCAGCGGGCCCAGGTGGGCTGAGTGGCGTACGGTGGGAGCAATAGGGCTGCATGAAACCGCTCCTCTGCTTTGTGGCAGCCGCCTTCCTGGAGATCGCTGGCTGCTACAGCGTCTGGGCCTGGCAGCGGTTGCAGAAGAGTCCGCTGTGGCTGGTGCCCGGTGTTGTTTCTCTCCTGGGTTTTGCCTGGCTGCTGACCCGTGTGGACGCCTCCTTCGCAGGCCGGGCCTATGCAGCCTACGGCGGTGTCTACGTCGCCAGTTCTTTGGTGTGGCTGTGGGCGGTCGAAAAGGCGGCTCCAGACCGCTATGATCTGGCAGGTGCGGGACTGTGCCTCCTGGGCACCTTGGTGATTCTGCTGGCCCCTCGGGCTGCCGTTTGAGGCGCTGCCTGCTGCCTGTCAGGGAACGGGCGCGGCGTCCTTCTTTGGCAAGAGAAGTCCTGGCGTGTCCGTGCAGATGATGCTGGCGCCCCAAAGAGCGGCCATGTCGGCATCTTCCAGCGTGCGGATGGGCCACAGCGAAAGCTGCAGACCGGCGTCTTTGATCTTTTTGGAATACTGCCGAGTCGTGGTCTCGATGGGAACCGAGAGGCGGCCGCAACCGAGCGCCTTGGCTTCGGCAATCATTTCGTCGGTGGGTGGCTTGCCGCTGAGGTAGCCGGTGAAGGCATCCGGCGCGATGCGATGGATGGCCGCCAGGGCGCGGTGGTCAAAGGAGATGAAGCAAAACGTGCCGGGGGGCAGGGTGCTGCGCGCGGCCTCGTAGAGCTTGCGGCAGTACGGCTCCACGGCTTCATCCGGATAGGCGGTCTTGTCCGTGGTTTTCATCTCCAGCATCAGGTAGATGTCCGGCTTGTCCTTGAAGTAACGGAAGAGATCCTCAATGGCTGGTACCGGCACCTGGTTCTTGGTGGTGCGCAGCTTGCGGATATCTTCCAAGCCGAGCTGTTCCACCTTTCCGCTTCCCTGTGTGGTGCGGGAGACATCGGCGTCATGCATCAGCACCAAATGCCCGTCCTTGGTCAGACGCACATCCACTTCGTAACCCCGGATGCCGCGCTCATAGCTGAAGCGGCAGCCTTCGACCGTATTCTCATCGAAATCGAAACCCGCACCCCGGTGGGCGATGACTTTGACGCCCCGATAGTCTGCCGCTGGCAGAGAAGGCGAGAGGCAGCCTAGCGACAGAAGGATTCCCAAGAAAGCTAGGCGGTGGCGCATAGGGCGAAGCGTCGTTCTGAAGGTTGGACCAGAAATGAAGGCTGAGGCTGAGCGGAGGATCAGTGAGCCTCCTTGATTTTGCCTTCCTTCAGCAGCTTTTGGCGAAACTTGGCGACCTTCGGGCTGACGACGGCGCGGCAGTAGCCCTGGCCGGGATTGTTGGCGAAGTAATCCTGGTGGTAGTCTTCAGCCTGATAGAACTTTTTGAGCGGGACGATTTCGGTGACGATGGGCTGATCCCAGTCCTTCTGGGCGGCCTTCATGGACTCTTCAGCGATCTTTTTCTGCTCGTCGTTGATGTAGTAAACGCCGGACCGGTACTGGTCGCCCACGTCATTGCCCTGACGGTTGAGGGTGGTGGGGTCATGGGCGATCCAGAAGTAGTCGAGGATGTCTTTGTAAGAGATGACAGCAGGGTCGAACTCGATCTGGATGACCTCGTTGTGCTTGGTGTCGCCCGCACAAACTTCTTTGTAGGTGGGGTTTTCGGTGATGCCGTTGGCGTAGCCGCTGACGACTGTTTTGACACCCTTCAGCATTTCATACTGGGCTTCGGTGCACCAGAAACAGCCACCGCCGAGCACAGCGATCTCGGTTTTTCCGGAAGGGGTGGCGGTCGTTGCGGCTGCGGGAGCAGGATCGGCAGCCAGGGCAGATGAAAGCGCGGTGGACATGGCGGCAAAGAGGGCAAGGAAGGTTTTCATGGTCGGTCGCGAAGAGGGAAAGCTGGCAGGGACAAAACGAACGAAGTGCGACTACTCATTGCGTTACGACAGCGGTCAAACTTTCAGACGTGTTGCTTTCTGCTGCAACCGTGGCTCGACATCGCCTGTTCAAATTCTTAACCTGGGTCAAACAACCCCCCTTTAAGAGATGAATGTGAAAGCTCTTTGCTGTTTTGCCCTCGTCGCGCTGGCGGCTTTTTCCGCCCAGGCCATCACCACAGAACCGCCGAACGTCGTGCTGGTCATGGCAGACGATCAGGGCTGGGGTGACATGGCCTACAACGGACACCCGAAGCTGAAGACGCCCCACTTCGACACCCTGGCGAAGGAGGGCATTCGCTTTGACAACTTTCATGCGGCTGCTCCGGTCTGCTCGCCCACGCGCGGCAGTGTGATGACGGGCCGCACGCCGAACCGTTTTGGCTGTTTCTCCTGGGGCTTTCCTCTGCGGCCGCAAGAGATCACCCTGCCGGAGGTGCTGAAGGAAGCAGGCTATGCCACCGGACACTTCGGCAAATGGCATCTGGGAGGTGTCCAAAAGGCCAGTCCGGTGAGCCCGGGGGCTTCAGGTTTCGATGAATGGGTTTCAGCTCCCAATTTCTTTGACCTCGATCCGGTGCTGAGTGACGGCGGTGTGGCAAAACAGTTTCGAGGGGACAGCTCGGACGTGACGGCGGATCTGGCGCTGGAGTTCATCCGGGACAAAGCGGAGAATAAGCAACGCTTTCTGGCGGTGGTCTGGTTTGGTTCCCCCCACAGCCCGCACAAGGCCCTGGAGGCGGATGCCGCGCAGTATGCAGACGAGGATGCCAAACTGCAAAACTTCTATGGCGAGATCACAGCCATGGACCGGGCCTTTGGCCGGATCCGCAAGGCACTGAAAGATCTGGATGTGGAGGAGAACACGGTGCTCTGGTACTGCAGTGACAATGGTGCCCTGCCGAAGGTGGGCTCCACCGGCGGACGGCGCGGCAACAAGGGCCAGGTCTATGAAGGCGGGCTGCTGGTACCTGCCTTGCTGGAGTGGCCGGCGCTTTTCAAGGAACCGAAAGTGATCTCGGCACCTTGCACCACGGCAGACATCTTCCCCACCGTGCTGGCCATGACCAAGACGGAGCCGGCAAAGCTGCATCCCCTGGACGGCACCAATCTCCTGCCTCTGCTGGAGGGGACGGAGAAGCAGCGGGACAAGCCCATCGGCTTCTGGGATGCGAAGACGAAAGGACGTGCGACGCCTTCAGAAAAATGGATGAATGATTTGTTAGGCGCACAGGCAAAGGGCGAGGAACCCTCGGACCCCGAAAGGTTGTTTGCCAATGCGGCGGAGCTTGGTGAAGCGGTACCTGTCACCAAGTTTCCGGGGCACGCGGCCTGGCTCGACGGCCAGTGGAAGCTGCACCGCATCGAGGACAAGAAAGGCCATGTGGACTGGGAGCTCTATGATCTCGGTGCAGACCCGGATGAAAGCCGTGTCCTTTTTGCGGAGCA
>DASWXG010000798.1:0-3860 GCA_036405615.1 Prosthecobacter sp.
GCCTACTTTTGGATTCAGCACGCCTTCGTTTTGGAAGCGGGTAAAGGCATCCGCATCCAGCACCTCGGCCCATTTGTAACTGTAGTAGCCAGAGGCGTAACCTACAGGGCTGCTGAACAGGTGGCCAAAACGGCGGGCCATGGACGGCGTTTCCGTCTTGAGCGGTGTCAGGTACGGCTTCAGAAGCTGGCGGGAAAGCTGGTCGAGATCCGCACCCTCATCCGTGGCGTGGTGCATGTGCAGTTCCAGGTCCAGCTTGCCAAAGGACAGCTGGCGCATGATGTCGCTGGCGCTGCGGTAGTTTTTGGCCGCCAGCACCTTTTTCAGCAGGCGGGCGGGAATGGTTTCGCCGGTCTCATGGTGGCGGGCAAACAAGTCCAGGCTCTCGCGTTCCCAGCAGAAGTTTTCCAGGATCTGCGAGGGCAGTTCGACAAAGTCCCAATAGACATTGACGCCGTTGAGCGAGGGGATCTCCACATTGCCTAACAACTGATGCAGCAAATGGCCGAACTCATGAAAGACCGTGCAGACTTCGTCATGGGTCAGGAGGGCGGGCTTGCCGTCCACAGGCGGGGTCATGTTGCCGCAGATGAGGCCCAGATGCAGGCGGCGGTCGCGATCACCGCTGGGGGGGACTCCGCCTTTGAGGTAGTTCATCCAGGCACCGCCGCGTTTGGAGTCGCGAGGATGCCAGTCGGCGTAGAAGGAGCCGATCTGCACCCCCTTCTCGTTGCGCACTTCGTAAAATTTGACATCCGGGGGCCACACTTCCACCGGGCCGAGTTCGCCGGGCCGGGTGCTGGCAGGGCCGGTTTCTCCAGCCGGATAGTGAACGACGTCGCGGCCCACGATGCGGAGATCAAACACCATCTCCGCCAGCCGGAACATGCCGCTCAGCACGCGGTCCAGAGGGAAGTAGGGACGCAGTTCCTCTTCATCGAAATCATAGGCGGCCTTGCGCTGCTTTTCTGCCCAATAGGCGACTTCCCAAGGCTGCAGGAGATCGGCGCTCTGGCCGACGGCATCGGCTTTGTATTCCTGCAGCTGGATGGTTTCGCGGTCGAAGGCGTTCTTGACCTTGTGATGCAGGTTTTCAATGAAGCTGATGGCGTTCTGGCCGTTCTTGGCCATGCGCTGTTGCAGCACGTGATCGGCAAAGTGGGGTTTGCCCATCAGCCGTGCCTTTTCATGGCGCAGGCGCAGGATCTTCCAGATGAGTTCGGTGTTGTCGTGTTCTCCGCCCCGGCCAATGCTGGTGGAGCCTTCCCACACCGCTTTGCGCAGGCTTTCATCATCGGCATGCTCCATCACCGGAATCATGGACGGAGCTTTCAAAGTGAGACGGTACTGCGGGGCCTCCGGCGTGCCCAGTCCCTTGGCGGCTGCATCCGCACGCGCAGCGTCAATGGCAGACTGGGGCAGGCCTTTCAGACGGTCGGCATTGGGCAGTACGAGTTCCCAGCGGTTGGTGGAGTCGAGAACGTTTTCGGAGTATTTTTGGGTGGCTTGGGAAAGCTCGGACTCCAGTTCCTCCAGCCTCTTCTTTTTGTCCGGGAGCAGATCGGCGCCTGCCTGGATAAAGCTTTCCATGGTCTCTTTCAGAGCCCGTTTGCGCACAGGCGGGAGGTCACGGGCTTCCTCGGTTTTGCTGTAAGTTTCCAGCAGATCCCAAAGGTCTTCGTTGAGGGGAATCTTGGCAAAGAAGGCGCTCACCTCCGGCAGCATGGCGTTGTGCGCCTCGCGCAGGGCGGGGGAGTTGCACAGGGCGTCGAGGTGCTGCACCAGACCCCATGACTCATTCAGCCCGCGGGTGGATTCATCCAGCGCCAGCACCACAGAGTCGAAGTTCATCTTTCCGCGGTCCTGTTCCAGCAGGGCGTTGATATTCGCTTCGGCCTGCTCAAGAGCAGTTTTGATGTCCGCCTGGATGTTGGCGACATCCAGTGTTGACCAGCGAATGTGAAAGTCCTGGGAGAGGAACGGTTGAGCCATAGGGGAGTGGACTGCGAAGTGAATGCCGCGATTATCGGCAGGGCCGGTAGGGTGGCAAGGGTGAACGCAGCCAAATGATCTGGCTTAGGTCGGATTCTGGGCCTGCGGTCGGACGGGGATCACATTTCTTCCGGCATCCAGGGCTGAAGATGGGCCACGGAGGCTTTGGCCTGGCTGCTGACAGGGATGCCCCAGGCGTCAAAAAACGGTCCCAGATTCTTGCCGGTGATCTTGGAGTAACGGACCAGGAACTGATCGCGCTTCTCATCATCGCTTTTGGGGGCGGGGCCAAATTCAGCGTTGGCAAAGCTGTACAAATAGGCCCGCCAGCTCTCCCAGCCAAAGGCCTGCACGAGCTGGATGTAAGTGGTGAGGGCGACAAAAGGAGAGCTTTTCCAGACAGCCCATTTGTCCTCAGCACCTTTGATTTTGGCGATGTGAAGCTTACGCTGTTCTGCCGAAATGGCGGGGTGGCCGATGAGCCAGTCTTTCTTCAAGACCGAATGGTAAACGTACATGCCGAGGACGTTGTTCGTCACCTCACCGGTGCCGTCGAAGGTGAAATCACCCCGCTGATGGTTATGCCCGATTTCATGGTGAAAGCCCCAGCCGGGAAATTTGAGCCGGTTTAGGGTGACCATCTCCTGAGCTTCAGGCAGGTGCAGCATGATGGGGTAGCCGCTGTGCATGAAGCCGGCGCTGATCTGCACATCGGCCACCATCCGCTCCGGGCGCTTGCGGGAGGCTGTCTGGTTGCTGATGTCATCCTGGACTTCGACCACCTGTTTCCAGAATTCCATGATTTGGGTGGGATTGTTCACCCTGCGGGCGACTTCTGAGGGGAGGCTGACAATCATTTTGTCGCAGGCCAGTTCCGCCCATGGCGCAGGTCGGTTTTTCAGCTCCTGGTTCCATTTGGCATCGTCATCTTTGCCCAGCACGAAGAAGGGCGCGGGGATGGCCCCGGCGACAGTGGCTGTGAAAGGCGTGTCTTTTTCAGCCCGGGCGGGAACCTCAATGTAAACCAGCCCGCCAAAAGCACTGGCAACGGTGGTGGATGATTGATTGAGAGGAATGGATTTGCAGATGTCCGGCGCACGCGACCAGCTGTCGAGGTGATAAAGCGTGTCTGAATGGCAGCCGATGCGGACGGCATAACCCTTGTCCGCAGATGCCGCTGGCAGGGTGACGGTGATGGGCTCTCCCGCAGCCGCATACAGGCCTGTGCTGGTCCATCCGGGAATGGAGGGGACAACCGAGACTTCGGCCTTGGTTCTGGCTGCATCCGCAGGGGCCTTGCCGGGGAAGGATTCGTGTGCCGGATGAGGGACTGCCTTGTCGCCTCCGGCCAGACGGAGCATGCGCGTTTCCATGCCCAGGCGGATACGGGCCGGGGCATCCTGGGCCTGTGTCAAAGGTGCTTCTTTGGTGGGCACATGTCCTCCGGATGCCGTGTTCCCCAGGGCCGCCATCACCGCATCGCGCAGGTTGCTGCGTTCAGGTGGCTGTGCCGCCAGGGCCACCTGGATGGCGTTGGCCGCCTGTTTCATGTCGGCCGGTGAAAGGCTGGCTCCGCCGGAGCTTTGTTTTTTGATCGCGGCGACCGCTTCGGAGGCGTTCATCAGCCGGGGCAGATCGGCCCGCCCCTCAAAGGCGCGGACCTGGTCAAAGGCGCTCATGTCGGTGAAGGCGACACCGGCCGCCATCAAGGCCTGATTGAGGCCGTGAGAAGTCGCCAGATCTTTGCCGCCGCTGATCTGGCTGAAGGCCCAGCCGGTCATGCCAGCAATGAGCCCACCGCCATTTTTGACCCATTCCAGCACCCGTGCCCCTTGCTCCGTGTCCGTGAGGCTTTGCGCATTGAGGAC
>DASWXG010000799.1:0-1538 GCA_036405615.1 Prosthecobacter sp.
GGCAGCATCATGAGCCACGTCAATCTTTGGCCATCGCTAAAGGCCAGTCTGACGCCCCAACAAGCACAACCCAATCCCCTCAACAACTCTTCAGGACGGACTGACATCCCAGAGGAAAATGAGTTTTAACACAGTCTCTAAAAGACCGGGCTCCCCCACCTGCGACTCAACCTGATATCAGCAGGCAAAACGGGGGACACCCCCCTGGCTGCCGAAGCCGGGCCATGGCGCAAGGGCGAAAAAATCGTTTGCCCTCAAGTTAACTTGAGGATGCAGGCTCCCGCCCGAGATGACACGAGCGTATCCACGGACATCACAGCAGGCGCGGCGCGAACCCAAGAGTTGCCGCCTTCCTACCGCAGTACCGGAGTCGGGCACGGACGTCAGCCCTGAGACCGCACATTCACCGGCCTTTTGGCAAAGGAATCCCTCCCAGCGGCTACTGCGATCATTTGCATGCCTCCAATTTTTTCTGACAGGCGTATCGCACCTTCCCGGATCTGCCCAGTCCTCAAAACCAGGCGGTACGGGCACGGCTTTTTGAGGAATGTGCGCAGGGTCTGTCACATCCCGGACGGCCCGTTCGTCGTGAGGTTAAAGAGATGACGATGGCAACCTTTTCAGAAAAAAACCGTCTGGACGGTTTGACACCGACCGTCTGGACGGTATGTTTTGACATGACTCTGAATCGCTCTACCTCCACCCGAGATTTGCTTCTGGACGCGGCTGAGACCGTGGCCTCCACCCAGGGCGTGTCCCGCCTGACCTTCGATGCCGTGGCTGCTGAGGCCGGCGTGAGCAAAGGCGGCCTGCTGCACCATTTCACCAACAAGGACCAGCTCATCGAGGCCATGGTCCTGCGCACCGCCGAGGGCTGGCGGGAATGCTACATGGGCGGTTATGAAAGCGTCCCGGAAGGCCCCGGCCGCATGGTGCGCGGCATGTTGAACAAATGCCTGGGCGATGCTGAAACCTGGACCGAGCAGCTGCGCCGCTCTTACGGCTCCGTCTTCGCCGCGCTGGCCTACAACCCGGCCCTCATCGAACCCATGCGCAAGGCCTATGCGGACCTGTATGAGTACGTGAAAAATGACGGCCTGCCCTGCGGTGTGGCGGAGGCCGTCACCACCGCCATCGACGGCCTCTGGCTGTACTGGATTCTCGGCCTCCGCCCCGTGGACCAGGGCGAAATGGACCGCATGAGGAAGGCCCTGGAGACCATCCTCAAAAACTCCCTGGGAGAAGTTTTGTTAGCGTCAGTCAACCCCCCGAAAAAACCCAAACCATGAACATCTATCGCTGGAGTGCCTCCTTGATTCTGATCGCAGCCATTGCCGGAGGCGGCTATGCGCTGGCAGAGTGGAAGCGCACCTCCCTCCAGGAGGCCGCCGATGCGGCCGCCAGCCAGCCCGAGCCTGCGGAAACGGTCGTCATCACCACCTCCCGCCCGCAGGAACACAGGCAGGTGACCACCGCCATCGGCACCGTCCTCGCCCTGCGTTCCGTCACCCTGCGCAATGAACTCGCCGGCACCGTCG
>DASWXG010000800.1:0-4034 GCA_036405615.1 Prosthecobacter sp.
ACAGACCGCCAGTTTTCTCGTAACAACCTTGGATGCCTTCGACTTTCATGGAGTGGATGCGGGGTACGTAGTGGAGCTCAATGGCCAGGCCAGGTTGCCTCACTGCAAGCAGGAAGCGACCTGGTTGACGAACCGCTCGATCTCCTGTTCGTGCTCGGCGAGGTCGCTTTCTTTTGTGGTGATGCGGATTTTGACAAACTTGCCTTTTTTCACCAGGAGGTAGGAATCAGAGATGCGGTTGCCCTGGAACACCGCCTCGGCTCCGCCGATCTGACGATAGCTGTGACGGCTCCAGAGAAACTTCAGGCCGGTGGGTTTCGTGGTCTTCTCCGCTTCCTTGAGAAGCTTCACATCTTCATAGATGCCCCGTTCCTGCATGGCCTCGATCATCCGCGAAATGGAAGTCATCTCCGCTTTTGCCTCATCGGACCCGGTGCCGTCTCTCAGTCCGGTGAGGCCGTTGTCATACACATAGATGTCGGCCTACAGCAGCTTGCTGTTTTCGTAGCGCAGGCTGTAGCCCAGCTCTTTTTCAGGATAGTCGGTCCGTTTCACGAACTCCATCCCGCCTATGATCTGGCTGAAATTGAAGCTGTCAGGTGCCTGGGCTCCCGCCGTCATCAAAGAAAACCAGCCACAGATCAGAGACAGCAAAAGCAGACGACAGGGAGTCATGCATCTCAGCAAATCAGGACAGGAACCTGCCGTCAATGCAGATGTCTCGACGTTTTGGCCCGGCCAGGGCTCTCCCTGCCGCCATTCATGGCATGACTTTCAGCTGGAGGTGACTTTTTCTCGACAGTTCCCGCGGTCGCGGCGTTCTTACAGGGAACAACCATGATCATCCGCCTCACCTGCGCCCTCGTTCTCCTCTGCCTGTCCGCAGCCGCCCAGTGGCCTCAAGACAAAAGTGATCTCAAACCCGACCCCAAAGCCACCTTTGGCACGCTGAAGAACGGACTGCGCTATGTGATCCTGCCCAATGCCGAACCTCCCGGCCGTGCCAGCATCCGCATCTACATGGATGTCGGTTCTCTGATGGAAGAGGACGACCAGCAGGGCATGGCCCACTACCTGGAGCACATGGCCTTTAACGGCAGCCGCCATTTCCCGGGTGGGGAGATGGTGGAATACTTCCAGCGCCTGGGCATGGGTTTCGGTGCCGACACCAACGCCCACACCTCCTTCAAGGAAACGGTTTACATGCTGGAACTGCCCAAGGTGGAAACCAAGATGCTGGGCGAAGGCATGCAGCTTTTCCGCGACTACCTGGACGGCATGGCTCTGGGCGAGAAGGAGATCGACAAGGAACGCGGCATCATCCTGAGCGAAAAGCTCAGCCGCGACTCCATCGACTACCGCACGATGCTGGAAGGCTACAAGTTTGCCCTGCCAGACTCCCTGCTGCCCAAGCGCCTCCCCATCGGCCAGGAAGAAACTATCAAGACCATGCAGCGCCCGCGCTTTGTGGACTTCTACGGCAAATGGTACACGCCTGAGCGTGCCGTGATTGTGGCCGTGGGCGACTTCAAAGATGTCGAAGCCGTGAAAGGCGAGATCGAAAAGAACTTCGCCGACGCCAAATCCAAGGGCAAGAATCCGGCCGACCCCAGCCTGGGCAAGATCAGCACCGGGCGCGGCCTCATTGCCAAGCTGCACACGGAAATGGAAGCCAAGGCCGTGGACATCTCCGTGGAAATGCTGCGTCCGGCCAAGAACAAACCTGACACCGCCGAAAGCCGTCGCGAAAAAATGGTGCGCGATCTGGCGGACGAAATGATCAACCAGCGCCTCTCCAAGCTGGCGAAGGAAGAAAACGCACCGTTCATCAGCGGCGAATCCTACAGCTACGAGTACCTGGAGTTTGTCGAGGTCATCGGCATCATGGGCCAGTGCGCCCCAGACCAGTGGAAAGCCACCCTGGCTTTGCTTGAAACTGAAATCCGCCGCGCCGTGGAGCATGGTTTTACGGACGCCGAGTTTGAAGAAGCCAAGGCGTCCCTGCTGAAGAATGTGGAACTGCGCGCGGCCCAGGCAGACTCCCGCAAGTCTCGAGACCTTGCCAGCGGGCTGGTCAGCATCCTGGCGGCCGACAAGGTGATCACTCACCCGGCAGATGATCTGGCACGGGTCAAGGCAGCCCTTGCCAGCTTGAAAAAAGAAGAGTGTCACACCGCCCTCGTCGAAACCTGGAAAGGCAATGATGTGCAGATCTTCGTGGGAGGCAATCTGAAGCTGGAAGGCGACTCGGCAGAGCAGATCAAGGCCGTTTACAAAGACAGCAAATCCAAGCCGGTGGAAGCTCCCAAGCAGGAAGAGACGGCTGCTTTTGCGTACACCAGTTTTGGCGAGCCAGGCAAGGTGGTCCACCAGGCTGTCGTGTCGGATCTCGAAATCACCCAGGCCACCTTTGAGAACAACATTCGCGTCAACATCAAGCCGACACCTTTTGAAAAAGGCACGGTGCGGGTCGGCATCAACTTCGGCGGAGGCAAGCTGACCACCCCTGCCGACCAGCAGGGCATCATTCCCTTTGCCCAGAGCACCTTCATCCTGGGTGGCCTCAAGGCCCACAACGTGGATGACATCCGCCGCATCTTTGCCAGCAAGACTGTCAGCAGTGATTTCAGCGTCGGCGACGAAGCCTTTATGCTGAGTGGCCGCACGACTCCTCAGGACCTGGAAGCGCAGTTGCAACTGCTGGCCGCCTACATGACAGCGCCGGGCTACCGCGACGAAGCCGCCCGCCAGTTCCAGAAGAATCTGGAGCCGATGTACGTGCAGCTTCAGCACACCGCTGAAGGTGTCATGGCTGACAAAGTAGTGGCCTTCATCCACAGTGATGATCCGCGTTTTGGCTTCCCGCCAATCGGCGTCATGCAGAAGCGTAACCTGGGCGAACTGGAAGCCTGGTTGAAAAAGCCTCTCACGGAGGAGTATGCGGAAGTGTCCATCGTCGGTGATGTAGAGCCAAAAGCCGCGCTGGAAGCCCTTGCCAAAACCTTGGGCGCACTGCCAAAACGCGCTGCGGAAAAACCCGCCTACCAGAAAGAGCGCAGCGTCCCCTTCCCCAAAGGACCGCTGGTCAAAGACCTTCCCTTCGACACGGAGATTCCCAAGGCCATTGCCGCCATGTACTGGCCTACGGGCGACATGCTGGACATCAAGCGCACCCGCCGCCTCAGCCTCCTGGGTTCCATCCTGGATGACCGCCTGCGCATCAAAGTGCGTGAGGAACTGGGAGAAACCTACAGCCCTGCCTGCTACCATGTGGCCAGCGACACCTTCACCGGCTACGGCTACATGACGGCGATGATCGAGTGCAAACCGGAACAGGCAGCCCCCATCACTGAACTGGTGATCAAAATCGCTGCTGAACTGGCCGAGGGTCCCATCACAGACGACGAGTTTGAACGTGCGCAAAAACCGCTGATGACCCAGCTGGAGCAGCAGCGCCGCGACAACCGCTACTGGTCCCAGAACGTGGTGCGGAACTGCCAGGAGCATCCCGAACGCATCGAATGGGCCAAGAACCTGCTGACTGACTTCCAGGGAATCGACAAGGCAGAGCTGCAGGCCCTGGCGAAGGAATTTCTGGCAGCCAACCGCTCAGTGGCCGCAAAAGTGCTTCCCAAGGAGAAAAAATAACGGTTTGTCGCTCTGCCGCACCTCGTGCAGCAGCCTGTGTTTCCCTTCCGCCACCGTCCTGTTTTTGCCCCATGAACGACTTTGCGCCCGAACCTCCCCCATACAGTCCCCCAGTCCAGCAGCCCGAAGCTTCGGAAGCAGGCTACACCCCTGCCCCCTATGCCCCGCCTGTTCCCACGACCCAGGACATTTTAGGGCAGATTCGCGCGGCGGTTGAGCAGGTTTTTGTGGGTCAGAATGAAGTGATCCACCAGGTGCTCGCCTCTCTGCTGGCAGGCGGCCATGTGCTGCTGGAGGGCAAACCCGGCCTGGGCAAAACCCATCTGGTGCTGGCCCTTTCCCGCACGTTTGGCGCCAGCTTCCGGAGAATACAGTTCACGCCGGAC
>DASWXG010000801.1:0-2759 GCA_036405615.1 Prosthecobacter sp.
CCGCCAGCGTGATGATGGAGGTATCGGCGATCTGGTTGCCTGCGCCGAGTTCAATGTTCGCCGGGTTGCCGCTGGCGCTGATGTTCCCCGCGATGGCCGTGGCCCCGCCGCTCTTGTTCAAAAACAGCACCCCGCCGGTGAGGGTGGTCAGCCCGGTAAAAGTATTGGAGGCGCTGCCGCTCAAGGTCACACGCCCGGCACCGCTTTTGGTGAATCCCAAACCGCCCGCCGCATCATCAATGACTCCGCCGACCTCCAGCACGCGCCCGCTGCCGATGTTCCAGGCCTGACTGGCTGCCAGTGTCAGCCCATGGTTGATCACAATGTTCTTGCTGTCTGCCGCCACGGTGATGCCCGCCGCCCCCAGGGTGAGGATGGAGCCGTTCGCCGTTACAAAGGCCGTGTTGGCACCCAGGGCATTGGTGAAAGTGATGCCTGCCAGCGAGACCGGCCCCACCAGCGTCTCCGTGGCCTGCGTGCCGCTGCCGAATTCGCCAATGTCAGCCGAGGTGGGTGCGCTGCTCCAGTCCGTGATTGTCTGGGAAATCTGGCCCGTCGGCTTTTTGGTAACGGTGGTCTGTGCCTCTGCCAGTTCACCACCGGCGGCGAGGCCAAAGCAGATGAGGGCAAAGCGCAAAGACACAGGAAGCTGGCGCACAAAAATCATGGGGGGAGAAACGGGGGGATATCCGGCGGCAAAACCGGACGGACAGGTAAATGCGGCTGCGGGCCGCCCTCTCTATCCCCAAGCTTGGGAAAACGCAAAAAAATCAGTGTCAAACCCAGGTCGCGTTTCTCCTCGGTCCGGGACCGACCTTGACCCGTCGCCATCGCCGGGCATTGGTGCAGGGCTCATGCATTTTCTCCTCACCAATGATGACGGCATCGACGCACCCGGCCTCGCAGCCCTGGCAAACGCCCTTTCCTCCATCCCCGGCGCCCATGTTTCCGTGGTCGCCCCCGTGGTAGAACATTCCCTCTGCAGCCACCGGGTCACCACGCACGAACCCCTTCTTGTACAGCCGCGCGGCGACCATCGCTGGGCCGTCAACGGCACTCCGGCAGACTGTGTGCGCGCCGGTTTGTTCATCCTTGATCTCAAACCGGACTGGGTCATCTCAGGCGTCAACGCAGGTGGTAATCTTGGGCAGGATCTGGTCATCTCCGGCACGGTTTCCGCCGCCCGTGAAGCCGCCTACCACGGCATCGCCGCCATGGCCTTTTCACACTACCTGATCCGCGATCTCGAAGTGGACTGGCCGCGCGTCTCCACCTGGGTGAACGACCTCCTCGGCCTGCTCTCCGCAGAGCGGCTTCATGATGGCGAGTTCTGGAACGTCAACTTTCCCCATCATCCCCCCGGCCCCATGGAGCGTCCGGAAATCCGCCGCTGTCTTCCGGAACGGCTTCCGCTCGGCGTCTCTTTTGAGGCCAATGAAGACGGCAGCTACCGCTACACCGCCCGTTATGCCGACCGTCCGCGCATCCCGGGCTCGGACGTGGACGCCTGCTTCGGCGGCAGCATCACCGTTTCGCGTTTGAAGATCTAGCCTCTGGATGATGAAGGAGCCGTCCTCCCCTGCTTCCCATGCCTCCGCCATGCGGACGGCCTGGACATGGGCGGCACGGCTGGGTGGCGCGCGTTTCTTCAGCACGCGGCGGGCCCTTGCCCTGCGGCGTCTGCTGATGCCCCGCCTCCTGTCTCTGAAACGCCCCTTCAATCCCCGGCTCTTTGGCCGGCCGATGTCCCGCAGTGAAACAGGTCTGGCCGGAGAGATCCTGGCTGCCCGCTGGCTGGAGAAAAACGGACGCAAGATTCTCCGCAGCAACTTTTTCTCCCCGGCCCGGGGCGAGGTGGACATCGTGGCCCGGCATGGCCAGGTGCTTACATTCATCGAGGTCAAAACCCTCACCGCTGCCGGCAGCCGCCGCCCCTCAGACAAGGTGAACGAGGAGAAGCGCGACCTCATCCGGCGCGGAGCACGTTACTGGCTGCAGATGCTGAAACGGCCGGAGGTGCCCTGCCGGTTCGACATCGTCGAGGTCTGGCTGGTGCCGGGGGAACTTCCCCGGCTGCAAGTCATCGAAAATGCCTTCGGCCTGGACAATGCGCGTTGATTGATCCGCCGCTGTCACTTCCTGCTTTGACATCGGGTAACCCACCCGCTAAACCTTGCGGCCCTAAAATCTCCACCGCCACCGAAAGACCGACCGACCATGAGCAAGAACTCCGCAAAGAAGATCATCAACGATCCCCTCAAGTGCGCCGACGAACTTTTCGAAGGCCTTGTCCTGGCCTATGACGGCAAGGCCCGCCGCGTGGGCAAACGCTCCATCGTGATGAACGATCTGCGCCCGGACGCTCCGGCCCTCCTCATCGGCGGCGGTGCCGGTCATGAGCCCATCTACCACGGCCTGGTCGGCAGAGGCATGGGCGACGGCGCAGCGGTGGGCGACATCTTCGCCGCCCCGCCTCCGGACATCGTCCTGGAAGCCACCCAGGCAGTGAACCGCGGCAAAGGCGTCCTTTATCTCTACGGCAACTATGCCGGTGACATCATGAACTTCGACATCGGTGCCGAACTGGCCGAGGAAGAAGGCATCACCGTCAAAACCGTTATCATCAATGACGACGTCTGCTCCGCCCCGCCCTCCGAAAAAGGCAAGCGCCGCGGCGTGGCGGGTCTCGTCCCGGTGGTGAAGCTTGCCGGTGCCGCCGCCACCAAGGTGGACACCCTGGATGAACTCGCCCGCATCGC
>DASWXG010000802.1:0-5797 GCA_036405615.1 Prosthecobacter sp.
CCACGAGGACATCAATCCCACACGCATCGTACCCGTGGGTCCTGACCTGTCCTGGCTGGATGTGCCCAGCGACCGCACGCTGCCGGCCCTGCACACCGCAGAGGCCTCTGCCTGAAGGCACGTATATTTGCCAGGCCCCTTCACTGGCCTTTTTTGCCATGCACCTTAGCAACAGGCGCAGCGGCGAACGTCAGCTTGACATACCCGCCGCTGCCGCGTCTGCGGTTGCCCAAAGTCAGGCTGGCGCCAATCCGGTCTGCAATACGCTTGGCTGCAGCCAGCCCCACTCCGAGAGTGGAATTCCGCGCGCCATCGAGGGGATTCATGAAAGGCTGGAACTGACGGCGGAGATATTCTTCAGAGAAGCCAGGACCGTTGTCTTTCACACGCAGAACAATGCGGCCATCCTCCTCAAAAATACGCACTTCGATCTTGCCTGACTGCGGGGTGAAATTCACCGCGTTGGAAAGCACGGCATCCACAATCTGGTTAAGAGCGAAGGCAAGGCCGGGCACCGGCACGGGGCGGCTGGGGGCCGTGAGGTTCAGTTCCACCAGCTTGCGCTTGGCGGTCACATACCATTTCCCAGCCATGGATTTCAGGTCCTCTGTTGTCAGGCCTCCGGGAGGTGCGGCATCCTGGAAGGCATCGGCCAGAGGAGACTGCTGATGCAGGAAATCTTCGATGGAGGAGAGCATCCTTTCCGTTTCCCGCAGTGCCTCTTTGCTCAGAGCCGTCATGGCGCGCGACCCGCCCGTGTCTTCAATGTCTTGATGGACAGTGGACAGGAACAGAGAGATCCGCTGAAGCGGCTTGTGCCATTCGTGAGCAATGATGTCGAGCGTGCGCTGGCGCTCCTGCACCTGGAGGGCATGGCGCACCTGGCTGCGATGGAGGTCCACGTGGGTGCGCACCCGTGCCAGCAATTCCGCCTTGTTAAAAGGCTTTGAAATGTAGTCGATGCCGCCTTTGGCGAAACCGGTCATGACTGATTGGTGGCCGGTGTCCCCGGACAGGAAGATGATCGGAATATTCTGCGTGGCGGGGTTGGCCTTGATCTGCTCGCAGACTTCAAAACCGTCCATGTCAGGCATCACCACATCCAGGAGGATCAGGTCCGGCCACCGGGTGCTGATGCAGCGTAGCGCTTCTTCGCCGCTTTCCGCCGTTACCACGTGGTAGCCGTCAAAGCTGAGCACCTTCTTTACCATCTGGAGGTTGCGCGCCTGGTCATCCACCACCAGCACGAGAGCCGGGGAATTCAGCGAGGCGGCGGACAGCCCGCCCGGGGATCCCTTGCCAGCCGTCGCAGGGACAACCGGCGGCATGACAGCCTTTTTAGCGGGTGTCTTGGCGGGGGAAGAAAGGGCAGAAGGAAGAGCCTCGGACATGGTCGGCGGTTGATTAGGGACACGACTTGGAGCCAAATAGAAGCGGCTCCTCCGTCCGTGCCCGAGATATCGCATTTGGAATGCGACTTGCATGCATGGTCTGGAAAAAAGATTGTATCTTGCGAAAAATCACCGTGCAGGGTTCCTTCCCGCCTCCCGAATCAGGCTGCTGGCGGTCTCGATGCGTGGGCCATAGACGGGGTGTCTCTCCAGTTCAGCCCAAGGCAGTTCTAGGCGTTCGCACCATGTCAGGCTGCCGTAACTGCCCGGCAGATTGAACCGCTGAGCCGTCCCCAGGAGGTCAACACACATGAGCACGGCCAGCAGGCAAGGCGTGTCAAAAAGCGATTTTTGCAGAGCCGCCAGCAATTCAGTGGTCAGGGTCTCCGGCGGCGGCTCGGTCCAGCCGGCAAACTGCAGCAGGTTGGTGAGGTCATCCGGCACGCCTGTGGCTGGCTTGTCAGTCTGGCCCAGCCTTTCCCGGATACGTGTATAAACACCCGCGAGGGAGGCATGGTCATGGTTGCCATAAGCCACGAGGCTCAGCGGCCGGAAGCTGTCGCGGTGCAGCAGACGGCCATCCGCATCTTTCTCCAGAAGAGGAAAGGTGAGGTTGGGCATCCGCAGATCTTCCAGGGCCTGCCGCATGTAGCCGGGCATCATGCCCATGAGTTCCGCCATGAGCCCCATCTCCCCCGCCGCCGCCTGCATGACGGAGATGATCTCCCGGCCTTGAAGGTCATTCATTTTGGCAGCTGTTTCATCCTCGTCAGGCCCGGGCACAAAGCGCGGAAGCAGGCCCTGGGTTTTCACCTTCACCTCCTCTTCCGTAAGCGTCGCAAACTCCGCATGCTGCGCGCCTCCCTGCCAGGGGAACATGTAACCCCGGAAATACCCCCGAAGGTGATCCAGCCGGCAAATGTGGAAAAACTGCGACTCCGCTGACAACCGCCCCTTTAGCCAGGCAAAACCCTCAGAACGGTGGTTTTCCCAGCGGTAGGGAGGCAGCCCCCAGTTCTGGCCCCAGCGTTCAGAGTCTTTGTTGGTGTCAAAATAAGAGACGGGGCGCGTGCCCATGCTCCAGTCGCGATCAAAAAGCTCCGGGTGAAGCCACACATCCGCACTGCTGCGGGATACCCCAAAGGACATTTCGCCCATCAGTTTCACGCCCTTTGCATCAGCGTGCCTGCGCACCTCCGTCCACTGCCGCCAGGCCACCCATTGAATGTAGGCCAGGCTGCGGCGCAAGGAGTCCAGGCGCTCGCGTTCCAGATGGGAAAGCAGCCATTTTTCGGCACTTGCTGAGGTGTGGTGCTCGGGCCGCCATTGTTCCCAATGGGCATTCCCTCCATACTCCTGCACCAGCAGACGGAACAGCGTGTAGCCTGGAAGCCAGTCCTCATTACGCTTTTGAAAAACTTCAAAACTCGCGACCAGTTCCGGGCTGGCCTCATTTTCGAAGACAGCACTCGCCTCGAGGAGGATCTGGAACTTCAGAGGATGCACCGACAGATGTTTGACCGGACCTTCATTGAGCTGCGCCAGCCATGAGGAGGGTGCATTTTTGTCCAAAATTTCCTGGGTCAGACCCGGCACCAGTTCCGGAGTCAAAGTCAGAAGTGCAGGTGACAGAGCCCTCGAACTGACCGGGTTGTAAGGGCTATGGTCCCCCACAGTCTCATGAATCGGCAATGTCTGTAAAACGGCGAAGCCGTGAGCAGCGCAAAAGTCCACAGTATCGCGAACACACAAAGTATCGCCGATACCCATGTCACCATGGCGGCGCATGGCAAAGACGGGGACTAGCAAGCCGGCGGATTTTTTGGGAAGTGAGCGAATCATAACAAAAAGTGCAGCGTCAGTCAGTTCGTAAAATGAACTGGCGGCAGCCCGGATCTAGGGTCCGTGACCGCCGCCAGCGCATGATCAGGCAATGCCAGCCGGGCATGTTCGCCGGCCGGCCATAAACTTGTGCGGACTGTTATTTCTTCAGAGCCGTCTGGATGGCTTCAAGGTGGGCGCGAAGTTCGGGAAGAGACTTGGCGGCCCATGCTTTCACCTCGGCGTCTTTGGAGTCTTCAGCCGCGTTTTCAAACAGGCTGATCGCTTCTTTGTGGCCGGATTCCAGCTGGTTGAGGAAGTCCTTGTCGAAGGCTTCACCGGTGTTGGTGTTTTCCAGAGCCTTCATGGTTTTGGTGTCGTCCGGGTCGGTCACCGTGGAGATGGCCACGCTTTTGGTGCCAGCCAGCGCAGTGAGTTCTGCATTCATGGCCGTGTGCGCAGTCACCATTTTTTCAGCGAGTTCCTTCACATCCGCACGGGCGGCTTTTTTCACGCCCAAGGCGGCAATCTGGACCTCACCCATCCCGTGTTGGGAGGCAGCTTTTACAAACTTCTCGTCGGCGGAATCGAGCACGCTTTTGGGATCGGCGGCCTGCATGGAGCTGACCAGCATGGCCAGCCCGGCAAAGACGGCAGTCAGGGTTGCAAGTGTGGTTTTCATGACAGTGGATATTGAGTTGGGTTCTTGTGCTCCCTCCCCATTCACGGGTTGAGGTTGCTGACAAGGAATCGCCCTCTCAGTCGCAGGCGGATGTGTTTAACCGCCGATGATTTCCGCAGCCGGATTCATAACCAAAGATGCCAAATCCACCCATCTGCCCGGAGACGATGCCAATAAAGAAACCCCAACCATTTCCATGAATTCCCAATCCGACTCCAAAACCGATGAAAAACCTGAATTGTTAGGCGGAACCGACCAGATCGAGCAGCTCGCCGCCGACCTGGCGGAGCGTCAAAATCGCACCCGCGTAACGGACCAGGACAGGCAGAAGGCCCGCGAACAGCTGGAAGCCATCTCACCCAAAAAACCTGTCTCCCAAACAGAACCATGATCCGGGTGATGACCTACAACGTCCACGGCTGTGTCGGCACGGACGGAAAACTCGACGAGGCGCGGATCGCCAGCGTGATCTCGGCAGCCGCGCCCGATATAGTGGCCCTGCAGGAACTGGATGTGGAACGTCAGCGCAGCCGGGGCATCCACCAGGCACGGCATCTGGCGGAACATCTCAAAATGGACTTCCATTTCCATCCCGCCATGACCCAGCTGTCGGAACAGTACGGAGATGCTGTGCTCAGCCGTCTTCCCATGTCACTCGTTCAAAAAGGCCGGTTGCCGACTTCGCGGTCAAGGCTGGCTTTTGAGCCCCGGGGGGCCCTGCTTGTCCGGGTGGATGCCCAAGACAAACCGCTGTATCTGCTGAACACACATCTTGGACTCAGCTGGAGCGAGCGCCTTTCCCAGGTCAACGCCCTTCTCAGCCCCGCCTGGATGGATGACAGCCTTCGCGAACAGCCTTTCGTGCTGTGCGGCGACTTCAATGCCCTGCCCGGCTCCCGTGTCTATCGCACCGTCTGCCGGCGTCTCAAGGACGTGCAGAGATGGACACTGCAAGGCTGGCCGCGGGCTACCTTTCCATCCAAGTGGCCGCTGACCCGGCTGGACTACATCTTTCTCAACAGCCGCTTGCGCGTCACCAAAGTGGAGGTGCCCAACAACCCGCAGACGCAAGTGGCCTCCGACCATTTGCCGGTCATTGCCGACCTTGAATTTCACCCGCAATCCTGAGAAGGCTCACAGCTGCGAACGGAAGATGCCGGCCGCATGCCCGATGATCTTTTCCGCCATGGGCCGGTTCCTCCATTCTTCCCAGGTGATCTCCCGGGACCTTTTTTTGTCTTCCTCAAACACCTCCAGGTGATGGCGGGCAAAGTCCCTGTCCCACACGTTGAGGTTGGCCTCTTCGTTCAGACAGAGGGAGCGGTCATCCAGGTTGCAGGAACCTACGGACACCCACTGGCCGTCCACCACGAAGTATTTGCAATGCAGCAAGGCGGGCTGGAACTCATAAAAGCGCACACCCGCCTTGATCAGTCCACCCCAGCGTGCCCGGCCCACGTAGCGGACCACCTTCTGGTCAATCTTCTCACTGGGGGCAATGATCTCCACGCTCACGCCCCTTTCACGGGCCTTTTTCAAAAGCCGGAGCACCAGCATGTCAGGCACAAAGTAGGGGTTCACGATGCGGATGGATTCCCGCGCGGCAGCGATGGAAAGAAGGAACATGAGCCGGGCACTGTCCGCACCTTCGCTGACCGAGCTTTTGAAGATCTGACAGTGCTTGTCTCCGCATGGAGAAAGTTCGGGGAAATAGTCATCGCCATGCAGCACGCGGGCCCTGGTTTGCATCCAGTTGTCCAAAAAGGCTTGCTGCATCTGGGCGACAACAGGCCCTTCCACCTCATACTGCGTGTCCCGCCAATGTTTCGGCTGGTTACCGTGGCCATCCCAAAGATCCGAAAAACCGACCCCGCCGACAAACCCGATCTGGCCGTCCACCACC
>DASWXG010000803.1:0-4612 GCA_036405615.1 Prosthecobacter sp.
GGAACGCAGCCTGTGGGACAAGATCGCCAACATCGTCCACTTGCAGGTGGGCAGCCTGAACGCGCTGCGCATGTGCATCAGTGCCGTGCGCCGGGGCGGTGTTGTGAGCGTCGTCGGTGTCTATGCCGTCCCCTATGATAACTTTCCGTTAGGTCAAATTTTCGACAAGGGCATTTCCATGCGGTTTGGTCAGGCCCCTGTCCATGCCTGCATTGATGACCTTCTCCAGTGGGTGGAGGAGGGGCGCATCCGGCTGGATGACATCATCACCCACCGTCTGCCACTGGGCCAGGCCTCCCATGCCTACGACATCTTCAACCGCAAGCAGGACGGCTGTGTGAAGGTGGTGCTCTACCCGGGGCAGGAGACCCCGGAAGAGGAACCTGCCGTTCCCCCGGCCCCGCCGCTGGTGGTCTGAAACCGCAGCGCGCTTCCCCGAACTCTTACCTTTTACATCCTTTTGTTATGAAATCGCTCAAAGATCCCCGTCACCTTTACCCCGCCCCTCCTTACCCTGTGGAGGGACAGGAGCCTCCCGGTACCGAGGCTGAAATGAACCCGAAGGCTGACCATGGCGAAGACAGCTATGTCGGCCACGGGCTTCTGGAAGGCCGTAAGGCCCTCATCACCGGTGCCGACAGCGGCATCGGCCGTGCTGTCGCCCTGGCCTTTGCCCGTGAAGGGGCGGATGTCGCCATCTCCTATCTCAATGAACACAAGGACGCCGAGGAGACAGAGCGGCTGGTCACCGAAGCCGGGCGCAAAGCGGTGCTGCTGCCGGGGGATCTCAGCTCGCACCGCACCTGCAAGGAGGTCGCCCAGGCCGCCCTGAAGGAACTGGGCGGTCTCGACATCCTGGTGAACAATGCGGCCTTCCAGCGCACCCATGACTCCCTGGATGAAACAGCGGATGAGGAGTTTGTGAAGACCTACGAGATCAATCTCTTCACCATGTTTCGCCTCTCGCAGCACCTGCTGCCGCACATCCCTCCGGGCGGCTCCATCATCAACACCGCCTCCATCCAGTCTTTTGATCCCAGCCCCGGCCTGCTGCCCTATGCCTCCACCAAGGCGGCCATTGTCAGCTTTTCACGCACTCTGGCCCACCTGGCCATCAAACAGGGCGTGAGGGTGAACTCTGTGGCCCCTGGCCCTGTGTGGACTCCGCTCATCCCTTCCACTCTGCCGCTGAAGCGGGCGCGTGAGTTTGGTGCAGACACCGCTTTTGGCCGGGCAGCCCAGCCTGCCGAACTGGCGCCGCTGTTCGTTTTTCTCGCCAGTCCGCAGGCCAGTTACGTCACCGGTGAAGTCTATGGGGCTACCGGCGGCCAGATGCCGCTGTAAAATCCTGCCGGACAATTTTGAGTCATTCATTGTTAGGTGTGGAGTAACGATTGCCTCCTGCCAACGAAAGCCCGTTTCCCGCCATGGCGCATGCTACCGGCCAGATCCGCATCGGCATTTCCGGCTGGCGTTATCCGCCCTGGCGGGGCGTGTTTTTCCCGGAGGACCTCCCTCAACGTCGGGAACTGGAGTATCCCTCGCGTCAGTTCCGGTCCATCGAGATCAACGGCTCCTTCTACTCGTTGCAAAGACATTCAAGCTGGCAAGCCTGGAACCGCGAAACACCGGAAGATTTTGTCTTTTCGGTCAAAGGCGGACGCTACATCACCCACATCCGGCGTTTGAAGGAAGTGGAGACACCGCTGGCGAATTTCTTTGCCTCGGGCTTGCTGGATCTTCGGGAAAAGCTGGGCCCCATTCTCTGGCAGCTTCCTCCCACCCTGAAGTATGATCCGGAAGTGCTGGAGGCCTTTCTGAAGCTGCTGCCGCACGACACTCGCGCCGCCGTCCGGCTGGCCAGGAAACATGACTCGAAGATGGACGGGCGTGCCTCCATCAAACGCCAGCCCGAGCGCCCTCTCCGCCATGCCGTGGAGGTCCGCCACGCCTCTTTCCAGTGCCCGGAGTTTGTGGAGCAGCTCCGCACGCACAACGTCGCCCTGGTAGTTGCCGATACCGCAGGCAAGTGGCCGTTCATGGAAGATATCACCAGTGACTTCCTCTACATCCGCCTGCATGGCGATGAAGAACTTTACGTTAGCGGTTACACCCCCGCCGCTTTGAAGGAGTGGGCACGCAAGATCCGCTCCTGGGCCCACGGCAGCAATCCCCGCAGGTCAGCCCTTACCGCTTCAAGAGCACCCTGCACTCCGAAAGGAAGGGATGTGTATGCCTACTTCGACAATGACGTGAAGGTCCGCGCTCCGTTCGATGCCATGTCCCTCGCACGGATGCTTCGTGTCAGTGTCCAATGAGAAGCATGTAAGGAACGAAAAGCCCGTCCCAAGACAGAAACAACCTTCGATAATGGATCACACCTCTACCGGTATTATGGTTTTTTAATAGGTTATGAAACGAAATATTTGCAGTTGATTTCCTAAATCAGGTTGATTTTAGTACTAAATTTATCAGTTAATCAACACCTGACTTAATGCACAGGTATTGATTCTTATGAATGCTGCGTTTGCTGAACAAATTAATGCTACAGAGAAACGTTTTACAGACAGGGGCGGCCACCCGCCAATAACCCTGACCGGAGAACTGGCTGATGGGCCCGTCAAAGCCCCGGGATTGGGCGGTGCAAAGGCGGTTTTACCAGGCGGAACTCCCTTTGCCCTGACCAGGCGGTTGGGAGAGGCACCTTTTCCGGGCAATGCAGCCGGACTCATGTGGGAACTGGGGCTGGAACGGGTTCTTGGGTTCAATGATCTCCTCAGCGTAAGCTTTCTGGAAGGTGGCCTGCATGTGTCTCGCACGGTTGCGCGCCTCAAAGTGAAAACCGCAGGCGGTACACTTCTTGGTTACGGCACTGGCTTCATGGTTTCCCCTGCGCTGCTGTTGACGAACAATCATGTACTGTCGTCTGCGGACCGGGCTTTGCACAGCCTCGCCGAGTTTGACTACAAAGATGCTTTTCGGGGAGAAACCTCTTCTTCCCACGAGTTTCGCCTGCGGCCAGACCTGTTTTTCCTCACAAGCTCGGCTCTGGACTGCACCCTCGTCGCGGTCGAGGCAGAAAGCCTTCAGGGCAAAGCGAGCCTCTCGGCTTTTGGGTGGAATCATCTCAGCGATGACGACGGAAAAATTGCCAAGACGGGCAAGCTGAACATCATCCAGCATCCGGGCGGAGAGGCCAAACAGATCGCTCTGCGGGCGAATGAAATCACAGATATTTTCGATGACTTCATTCACTACCGCACTGACACGGCTCGAGGCTCTTCTGGAGCCGTCGGCTGCAATGACAATTGGGAAGTGGTAGCCCTGCACCATTCGGGCGTTCCTCGTCGCGATGCGGAAGGGAATCCACTCGCAGTGGATGGCTCCGTCTGGGTGGAAGCCATGGGCGACCACCGTGTGGACTGGATCGCCAATGAGGGCGTTCGCATCGGCAGCATCCTGAAATGGCTGAAAGAGGCTTCCTTGAATCCTGCCTGGATTCCTCTTCGGGACGCCGTCTTTACAGCCGTTCCTTCCTCCCCGCTTCTTGTTAAACCTGCCGATATCATTCCTATGAACGCCAACGCCCAACCTGCCATCCCCGTCGTTGCCAATGCAGCGGCCATCCTTCCTGCCGCAGCATCGGTGACCATCCCGCTCCAGATCACTGTCAGCATCGGCGGGGTTCTTCCCCAGGCGGTGCCGGTAGTCGTACCAAGTCCGGTTCCCGTCGTGGCTCCAGCCGCACCTGCACGCGTCAAGTCCGCCCTCACCACCAGTCTCTCGGTCCTGCGCGAAAGTGAAACGCGGAAATATTATGACAAGGCCGGTGATGATGAAGACCGCACGGCCTATTATGAAGGGATCGACTGGACACAGCCTGGTGATGCCCTTTTTGCCCGGCTCTCGAACCTTCTGAAAAACACTCACAAAACCCAGCCCCGCTACCGGCCCGCTGTGGAGGTGTATCCTTGGGTGGATCTTCAGCCCAACAAAAAGCTTCGCAGTATCTACTCCACCGAGGAGTTTTCCCCGGAGGAATTCATCCGTCGCGACTTTGAGATTGAGAGCGCACGTGAGGCCAGGCTTGCTGAGTTCCTTGCCCTGGAAGGGCTTGACTCGCTGGAGCTGAGCCAGCAGCTGGACGCCCTTGAGGCTTCCATGCCCTACAATTGCGAACACGTAGTGCCGCAGTCATGGTTTAACAAAAAGGAGCCCATGAGAGGAGATCTCCATCACCTCTTTGCTTGCGAGTCCAACTGCAACTCCTTCCGGGGAAACATTCCCTACTACGATTTTGACAACAATGAGGAGGCCTTCCGAAGCGAGTGCGGCAGGCGGGAAGAGGGTAAATTTGAACCCGAGGGCGGTCACGGCACCGTTGCCCGCGCGACCTTGTATTTCCTTCTCCGTTATCCCGGCGTGATTGGCGATGCCAGCCGGGAACTCTCCGGCGACCGCCTCGGGATGCTGCTGGAGTGGCATCAAAACAACCCTCCCGGTGAGTATGAGAAGCACCGCAACCAGGCGATCTATGCAAAGCAGGGAAATCGCAATCCGCTGATCGACTTCCCCGAGGAATCCTTGAAGGTGGACTTTCTGAAGGGTTTCA
>DASWXG010000804.1:0-3705 GCA_036405615.1 Prosthecobacter sp.
AGTTGCTTGGGAGAAAACTGCATGGTGGGCGCGAACGGGTAGTTCGTCGTGGTGTAGGTCACTCCCTCTCGGCTGCGGGAGGTGAGGCTGACGTAGGAAAAGGCAAACTCGCCCTGCTGGGCAAGGGCCACCGAAGCCTGGGTCCTCAGCTCTGCATTGTAGAACAGACGCATGAAATGGTCCGTCTCGCTCCATTTCCAGCCCGCGTTGCCAGCTTCGGAAAAACCGGAAGCTTCCGTCTCCGTGCTCAGCGCTTCAAGGTCAGGGAAAACGTCGCGGGAAGGGGGAAAGCGGTGCTTGATCTCACTTTTCAGCGGGAACCTCAGATGCCGCACCCGGCCCACGATCTCCAGCCAGGGAAGCATGAACCATAGGGCGATGCCCAGTGACCCCACAGCGTGGCTGCCCGTCAGGAAATAACCGGCCAGATAAGAAGCTCCCAGGTAGGCCAGCCAGCCTAGCTTTTGCAGGAAGCGGTTGTCAAAGGTACGGCAGGCGATCGCGAACACGACGGTCGCGGCAAAATAGAGGAATTGCTGGAGTTCCATTTCAAACAAGCGGACTGCCAGACGGCTGCCAGACGCCTCCCATCTATAACCTGACCGCCCGGTCTAGGCAACCGCTCAATCGGAGGTCAGAAAATGCCGTATTTTGCCGTTCTCACTCTGGAGCGTGTCCCGCATACTGCCGTCACCATGAGCCGCCGCCATTTTCTGAAAACCACCGCCGCAGCCGCACTGGCCACCGGTTTTTCTGCCTTTGCCGACCCTTCTTCTCCCGGCAGGCGCATCATCGACACGCACACGCATTTTTACGATGTCACCCGGCCCCAGGGAGTGCCCTGGCCGCCGAAACAGAGTCCGCTTTACCGCAAGGTTTTGCCGGAAGACTGGAAAGCGGTCGCCTCCCCCCTGGGGGTTCATGAGACGGTCGTGGTGGAGGCCAGCCCCTGGGTGGAGGACAACGAGTGGATCTTGCAACTCGCCTCCGCCGAGAAGTGCATTGTCGGTTTTGTTGGCAATCTGGACCCGCATGACGCGGTCTTTGCGGAGCACCTGAAGCGCTTTGCCGCCAACCCTCTGTTTCGCGGCATCCGCTGGCGCGGCGATCTGGTGAAATGGGATGCGGGGCAAGAGAAGGTACTCAATGCGGCCCGTTTGCTGGCAGAGAAAGGGCTTTCCCTCGACGTTAACGGGGTACCGGCGGCCCTTCCTCAAGTGGCGAAGCTGGCCAAAGAGGTGCCGGAGCTGAACATCATCATCAACCATGTGGGGGGTGCTGGAGATCCCCAGAAACTCAAACCGGAATGGCTGGAGAACATGCGGCTGGCCGCTGCCTGTCCCAATGTGGTGATGAAGGTTTGCGGCATGCTCGAACAGGTGGCCGGGAAGGGGCCGGCAGCCCCGCCGATGGAAACCGGATACTATTTGCCGATCCTGGAGCCGCTTTGGGAAAGCTTCGGTCCTGAGCGCCTGCTCTACGGCAGCAACTGGCCGGTGTCAGACCGTGCAGCGCCTTATGCCTCCGTGTTCAGGCTGGTGTCCGAGTATTTCGAGAGCAAGGGCACCGAGGCCCTGGACCGGTACTTCACACAAAACGCGAGGCGGGTTTACCGCTGCCTCGACCGCGCTCAGGGATAGATCGGCGATTCGGGCTGGGCGGTGTACAGTTCCAGCGCCCCTGGCGGTTCCTCCGAAGCCTGTTTGAACCGGGCGATTTCCTCCGGGGTGGGAATCAAGGCACGCCGCACCACAGGTGGAGGATCCTGGAAAAAGGGAAGGGGCATTGGCGGAAAGGCGACTGTTCCCACGAAGCCGGCTGGAACATGGATGGCCTGGGGCGGCGGCTCCTCTTTGGGAGGGGTGGGTGCCTGGACCTCGCGATGAAGCAAACGGACATACACAGGCTGGACCGGGGGCAGCGGTTCCCACTCAAAGCGGTCGGTTTTGGGTTTTTGAACCGACCGTGAAGGGACAATGCGTGAGGCGGCCAGGATTGTCCGGGGGGCCGGAGCAGACGGTGCTCGGGCAGCCGGCTGGGACAGGGCTTGGTGGGTCGCCGACACTGGAGGGATGTGAGGAGGCAGTTCTTTGGAAAACAGCCACCAGCCCGAAATGGAAGCCAGGACGACCATGCTGGCCACCAGAACCTGCCAACGGGTGCTTTTTCCCAGCAACCGGCGGCCAAAGTGTACACGTCGGCCTTGCCGGGGAAAGATGCGGACCTTGGCCTCCACGGCTTCAGACGGCTCTTCCAGCCAGTCCTCGTCAAAGTCCGACACACTGCCGGCGCTTTCCATTTCTTCACTGGCGGCAACGGTTTTCCTTGGCCGGGCGGTCAGCCGGAAGAGAAGTGCCGGGGCCACCATCAGGTCTTCAAAGCGGTCCAAAAAAGCGGATGGCAAGAGCGCAGCAGCAGCACCTGCCCGGGGACTCTCCAAGGCTGAGGCCAGGAAGGATGCCAGAGCCACAGGAACAGCATCCGGAAAAACAGGCCTGTCTTTGCCCGGCCTTTGGCCGCTGATCAGCCACACCGCCAGCGAAGCCAGGGCACGCGTGGCATGGTTACCTTCAGCAGAAGAAAGATTCCAGGCGGCTCCGCCATCCAGGGGAGGTTCCAGCAGACTTTGCAGAGTCGGATGAAGGCGCAGTTGGACATGGAACGCCGGCCACACATCCAGACGTTTTTGCATCAGCCGCTCATGCTCGCGGCTCATCAGCGGTCCCTCTTTGCCCACCTGCAAGAATACATTGTCAGGGCGGAGGTCGGCCCTGGAAATGCCACATTCCGCCGCTTGCAGCAGGCCGCTGTGAATCTGACGCAGGATGAGGGCGGTCTCCTGGGGGTTCAGGCTGCCGCGCTCTGCCAGCAGCCGGCCGAGGGTGAAGCCCGGTTCGCGTTCTTCCGCCAGCAGGGACCAGTCCCGGCCTTCCTTGAGGGCGATGCAGCACAGAATGTTAGAATGTCTTTCTGGCTGCACCCGCCAGATTTCCGATGCCACTGCAATGCCAGTCTCAGGGTCGCCCAGACACTCGGCGGGCAAAAGGTGGCCTGTCAGAGGGGTGCCGTTCCTGGGATTCTGCCCAGCCTGGACAAAGGGTCTTCCGGCCACAGGCTCTTTGCAGTTCCACGCTTTCAGCAGACGGCCGACGGACCTGTCCATTCCCAGAAGGTCTTGCAGGCGGGACCTGGGCTGGAACGCCTGGATGACGATGAGCTGCTTCTTCATCATGCGGGCCTGCATGCCGCCGGAAACCAGCCCCATTCCGCCCCGGACTTCATCCCGCAGACGCTCCAGAGAAATGGCGGCCTCTCCGCCATTCATCACTGACCTCAGCGTCATGCACAGGCTGGCTGGCAGCGACCCTAAAATAGCGACGCGGTCCGGGTGGCTTTCCCGGCAGCTTTTCCCGGCCAGCATCAGGAATAGGAGATGGCAGGCCTGGGTGACCAGCCCGTTTTCCAGCGGTTTGCCGACCCCGGCAACACCTCCCAAGCCAGTGACTTTGAGTTGCAGGAAGGCACCTTCCACGGTCGTCATCAGCACGCGATCAGGCCGGAGGCCAAAAACAGAACCTCCCTCATCCTGCCAGCGGAGAAGGTCTTCCAGCAACGGGAACACCAGGGCAAAAACGGTGACGGGGGGCAAGGGGCCCCGGCGCGCCACATAGTCCTGAAGGCATTCACCATCTACCAGGGGCGTGG
>DASWXG010000805.1:0-7831 GCA_036405615.1 Prosthecobacter sp.
GTAGGTACATCATCAATGCGCCGTTCCAGGTAGGCCTGTTTCCATTCGTCTTCGGAAACACTGAAAACCTTCACCTTGCGGGAAACAGTGATGTCTCCCACCACCCCTGTCTGTCGCAGTTCCAGCTGGCTGGCAGCGGACTGCGGTTGCGGTGAAGGGTTGACGAACGTCACTTTGGTACCGGCCACGTCACGCCAGGCGTCTCCTTCCAGTTCCAGTTCCACAGGCTCCAGGCTGCCGAGCAGCCAGAAGCGCGCGCGGACGAGGCCGCGTTCAGTGTTGTCAATTTCACCGTGTGTGATGGCGAGGTCGATGCGCAGAGCCATGAAAAAAGCGGGGGGACGAAGAGGACGGCACGCCAGAAAGCGCGTCGTCGGATAAACGAAATGGAAGCGGGAACCGGAGGTTAAATCAAGCCTTCAAAGCCTGTTCCATGTCCGCCCATAAATCTTCGACATGTTCAATACCGACCGAGAAACGGATGAGTCCGTCGGTCACGCCGGCAGCGATGCGTACCTCCCGGGGAATGGAGGCATGCGTCATGGTGGCCGGATGGCAGACCAGGGATTCAATACCGCCCAGGCTTTCCGCCTGGGTGAAGAGGCGCAGACGGCGGATGAAGGCCAGGGCCTCATCCGGCGTGTGACCAAAGTCGGCCAGCAGCATGCCGGAGCCGCCGCGCATCTGTTTCTTCGCCAGTTCATACTGGGGATTCGAAGGCAGGAAGGGATAACGCACGCTCTTCACACCGGGCTTCTGTTCCAGGCGGGTGGCGAGTTCCAGTGCGTTAAAACAATGGCGCTCCATGCGGATGGCCTCGGTCTTGACACCGCGAGAGGTCAGCCAGGAGTCAAAGGGGCTGGGCTGGAGGCCCAAGGCCTTTTGGGCAAAGATCATTTTCTCCTGCCACTCGTCCGAGTTGGAGCAAACCGCGCCGCCGAGGGCATCGGAATGGCCGTTGGTGTATTTGGTGGTGCTGAGCAGGGAAAGGTCGGCTCCCAGGTCCAGCGGCTGCTGCAGCAGGCTGGAGGCAAAGGTGTTGTCCAGAACCACGGTGCTGCCGACGCTGTGCGCCACATCAGAAATGGCGGCGATGTCGAGGATCTTGAGCAGCGGGTTGGTGGGAGATTCCAGCCAGACAAGGGCGGGTTTGATCTCCGCAATGCGGGCATAGTTGGCGGGATCCGCCAGGTTCACATACTGAATGTCCACATTGAACTTGCGCAGCACCCGCTCAAACAGGCGGTAGGTGCAGCCGTAGATGTTCTGCTCCGACACTACTGTGTCGCCAGCCTTCAGGCCAAAGGCGATGGCCGTGATGGCGGAGACGCCGCTGGCGAAGACGGTGCAGTGGCGGGCGTTTTCCAGGCTGGCCAGGGTGGTCTGCAGGTTGCGGTAGTTCGGGCTGCCGCTGCGGGTGTAGTCAAAGTTACCCGGGTTCCCCGTCTCGAACGTGGACGTCATGTAGATCGGCGGAATAACCGCGCCGGTCTCGCTGCGGTAGTCCTGGCCGAGGTGAATGGCGCGGGTTTCAAAACGTGCCTCAGCCGGCACCGTCGGATCATCTTTCATGGTGGGAATACGCATAGAACCATGCGCAGGACAAGATGCAAGCCCTCCGGGCCGTGCAAATGGCATCGGGAGGGTGCCTGTCAGGCCTGTTTGACGGGGGTGACCCAGCCAATGCAGTTCCCTGCAATGAGGCGGCTGATGCCGACAAACAGGCTTTCGCCAAAATGCAGCGGGTAGTTTTTGCGATGGCAGACCACCCACTCCCGCACAGGTGGCTTTTTGCCAAGAGGCAGGGCCACCAGAAGACCTTTGTCCAGTTCATCCAGGGCCAGCCACGCGGGGAGGATGCCCACGCCCAGGTCCAGACGGACGAGTTCCTTGATGACTTCTTCGTTGCCAATTTCGATGAAGGGCTGGATGGCGATTTTTTCCCGCTGCCAGTAGTCGTCAATGAGCCGCTTGGTGTGGGAGCGGCTCTCGGACAAAACAAAACGCTGGGCAGCGATTTCGGCACGGTTCACCCTGCCCGCCCGTGCCCAGGGATGCAGCGGGTGGGTGATGAAAGAGAGGACATCTGACCCCACGGGCACGCAGACGAGGTTCCGATGCTCAGGCGTGACGGGACACAAGCCCAGGTCGATGTTCCCCTCCGCCAGATCCCGGGCGATGATTTCGGCAGAACCCTGGCTGATCTGAATGGTCATGTCCGGGCAGCTTTCTTTCAACTCCCGGATCACAGCGGGGATGAGATACTGGCAGGCCGTGGGGCTTGCCCCCAGACGCAACCGTCTCGCGCCCCGGGTTGCAGGACTCGAAGCCGTGTGCATCTGGCTCAACGACTGCAAAATCTGGGTCGCCTTTTCAAGCAGGCGATGTCCCTCCGCAGTGAGGCGCAACCGGCGCGTGGTACGCTCAAACAGCACCTGACCCACGGATTCCTCAAAAGCCTTCAGCGCATGCGAGATGGCGGACGGAGTGAGGTTCAGCTCGCGCGCTGTCAGCCGCATCGTTCCCGTGCGGGCCAGCGTGACAAACACCCGCAGGTGCCGGGTTTCGACCAGTTGTTCCATGCTCAAAGTGTTAGGCAGCACCTCCGGCGCAGGCAACCGATGTTCCTGAACATTGGTTAATTCTGTTCATCAATAAGTGGAAATTGTTTCACCCAATCTCATAACACTTTGTTTGGCTTGTGCATGACCCTGGGGTTGAATGCTCCCATGTCTGCCGCGCAATCCCGCCCCAAAGCCACGCTCCGGCGCAAGCTTGCGGTTCCCGCCCCGGCCCGCACTCCCCGCCGCATCACGATCGGCTACGTGCCGCTGACAGACTGCGCACCGCTTGTCGTTGCCCATGAAATGGGGCTGTTCGTCCGGCGCGGGCTGGATGTCCGGCTTTCCCGCGAGGCCGGATGGAGCACGGTGCGCGAGAAGATGCTGCATGGAGAGCTGGATGCCGCTCATGCGCCGGCAAGCATGGTGTTCGAGATCTCCCATGGTCTGGATGTGGCACCGGTGCCCTGTCTCACAGGACTGGTGCTTGCCCACAATGGCAATGCCATCGCCGTCTCCAACGAGTTGCATGATCTGGGAGTCACCGATGCCTCTTTGCTGGGACAGGTGGTGGCACATTACCGGGGGCGGCGGCGGTTCACTTTTGCAGGTGTGCTGAAGTACTCTTCCCAGCACTACCTCATGCGCCGCTGGCTGAGGTCTGGAGGCATTGACCCGGACCGGGATGTGGACATTGCCATTGTGCCTCCGCCCCTGGTCGCCGAATGCATGGCCCAAGGACACCTGGACGGCTACTGTGTGGCGGAACCCTGGGCGTCCGTGGGACTTCTGCGCGGCACCTGCCGTTGCCTCGCTCTGAGTGCCGACTTTGACCCCATGCACCCGGAGAAGGTGTTCATGGTCCGCAACGACTTCGAACTCGACCGCCATGAAGAACATGTCCTGCTGATTTCGGCCCTTATCGAAGCAGCCCGCTGGTGTGACAAACCGGCGAATCGGCCAGCCTTGGCGACGCTGCTAGCTTCCCGGCCTTATCTCGGCGTGCCGGTGGAGGCCGCGCGCAATGCCCTCATTGGCCCTTACCGCATGGGCGGGAAGCAAACCGCGGATGCGGCCCAGGCCATCGTTTTTGGACGAGAGGATGCCAGCCGGCCCTCCGAGGCCAAGGCCCGGTGGGTCATCCAGGAAATCCGGGCTCACGGCCTCGGCCAGGCCCTGCCGCAAATGACACAGGAACGGGTGGCTGCCCTTTTCCGCGAGGATCTCTATGAGGAGGCGCTCGCACTGACGCCTCCCCTTAAAACCAACGGCAGACCGGCGGGCTAGACCTGAGCAGAGCAAGTGTCTTTCGCAATGCCTCGGCACCCTCAAACATCATGAAGTGATATTCAATCACCGCCAATTTTTTTGCAGCAGAACAAACCCTTCATCCCCAAAAACACAAACGACACCCCCATCATGAACAAAGCCTCCCTCACCGAAATCATCCTGGCCGCCAAGAAGTCCAAACAGACCACCTGGGCCGCCATTGCCACCGCCGCCGGGCTTTCTGAAGTCTACACCACCTCCGCCTGCCTGGGGGAAAACGCCCTGCCGCCAGAAGCGGCGGAGAAGGTGGCCGCCCACCTGGGGCTGGGACCCGACGTGTCTGAGGCGCTGGTGGAATTTGCCAACAAAGGCGAGGCCGCGTCCACCGTCTCCAAGGAGCCTCTGCAATACCGTTTCCAGGAGATCATCTATGTCTATGGCTCCACGCTGAAGGCGCTGATCGAAGAGAAGTTTGGCCCCGGCATCATGAGCGCCATTGATTTCACCATGGACATCGAGCGTGTCGAAGACCCCAAAGGCGGCCGTGTGAAGATTGTGATGAACGGCAAGTTCCTCGGCTACAAGACGTGGTAGGCTGAGCGAGCAGGCCCCTGCCTGATCCGGTGGAAAAACAAACGGCACCAGAGTCACAGTCCTCTGGTGCCGTTGCTTTTTTCTCGGCTCCGGGGGGGATTTATTTCTCCCTGGCGGTCTCCACATCCGGCAGAAACACCGTCAGCAGACCCAGCAGGGGAAGCCAGGCACAGGCGTGGAAAACGAAGTTGATGCCGTGGGTGTCAGCCACCTTGCCCAGCAGGGCGGAGCCAATGCCCGCGAAGCCAAAGGCCAGACCAAAGAACAGACCGGCGATCATGCCCACCTTTCCGGGCATCAGTTCCTGGGCATACACCAGGATGGCGGAGAAAGCCGAGGCCAGCACCAGACCGATGATGACGGAGAGCAGCGCCGTGGTGAACAGGCCCGCATGCGGCAGCCACAGGGAGAAGGGTGCCACGCCCAGGATGGAGGCCCAGATGACGCGCTTGCGTCCGATGCGGTCGCCCACCGGCCCGCCAATGATGGTGCCAGCGGCCACGGCGAACAGGAACAGGAACAAGTAATACTGGGACTGCTGCACCGTGACCTGAAAGCGGTCCATCAGGTAGAAGGTGTAGTAGTTGGTCAGGCTGGCCATGTACACGTATTTGGAAAAGATGAGCAGCACCAGCACACTGATGGCCAGGGCCACACGGCCCGGAGCGGGCGCGTCATGAGCCACATCTTTCGCGGCCCGCTTTCTGTGAATGCGGTGCAGGTTCTGCGCCTGCCACTGGCCCACCTGGAACAGGACGAACACCCCCACCAGGGCGATGACGGAGAACCACGACAGGGCGGCCTGGCCATGCGGCACGATGAACCATGCGGCCAGCAGCGGGCCGATGGAGGTGCCTGCATTTCCCCCCACCTGGAAGAGTGACTGCGCCAAGCCGCGCCGGTGCCCGGCGGCCATGTGGGCGATGCGTGACGCCTCCGGGTGGAAGATGGCCGACCCCGCGCCGACCAGGGCGGAGGAGAGCAGAATCCAGACAAAGTTATCCGCCCGGGAGAGGGACAGCAGGCCTACCAAAGTCATGCCCATGCCCACAGGCAGGGAATAAGGAAGGGCGCGCTTGTCCGTGATGTAGCCTACCAAAGGTTGCAACAAAGAGGCCGTGACCTGGAAGGTGAGGGTGATGAGGCCGAGCTGGGTGAAGGACAGGCCGTAGGACTCTTTGAGCACCGGATAGATGGCCGGAATCAGGGCCTGAATGGTGTCATTCAGCAGGTGGGAAAAGCTGATGGCAAACAGCAGGGCAAACACGGTGTCCGTGGCCTTTTGCTGCACGCTCACCAGCGGTGGCGTCTCCTCAAGGGCAGTCTCGTTCATAAGGACTGGGACTCTTCGCCCCCGGTCCTTTTGGCTCAACTGGCCGCCCTGGTGCTCTGCCGGATCTCAATGGTATTTTTCTCGGATGGACTCGCGAAACTCGGCCGGAGTCTCCCCGGCGTAACGGCGGAAAAAACGGCTGAAGTAGGAAGGGTCCTGAAAGCCGGTCTGGTAGCCGATTTCCGAAATACTGAGGTCCGAATGCAGCAGGAGACGCTTCGCATCCAGCAGGCGACGGTTACGGATCAACTCTCCCGCCGAGCGGCCGGTCTCTTCGTGGATCACATCATTGAGATGATTGACTGTGATGCCCAGAAGCTTGGCATACGGGGCCAGCGACTGCCATTCGCGGAAGTGGTGCTCCACCGCCAGGTGGAACTGCCGAACCAAAAGTGCGGCACGCGAGGGCTCCTGCCCCGGGGTGCCCAAGGCCTCCAGCCGGGTGGTCTCAATGAACAGGATGCGCAGGGTGGCGCGCAGGACTTCCAGCACGCCGCGGCGGCCTGCATCATACTCGCGCTGCAGATCGGCAAACAGGCTGACGATGCGGGCGGCCTCATCCGCCCGCACGGAAAACCACGGCAAGGTCTGGCTGCCAAAAAAGAACGGCAGTTCAAACAGCAGGCTCGGCGGCGGTGCCTGGTGGTCAAAAAACGCCTGAGTGAAGGAGGCCACCGTGCCGTGCATGGAGGGGGAGCGCGGGTAGATGGTGTGGACCTGTCCCGGGGCGAGGAAGAACAGCGTGACGCCGGAGACCTTGTAGTCGCTGAAATCATGCATGAGCCGGGCCGGCCCCTGGATGAGGAAGACCTGGAAGAAGTCGTGAAAATGCGGGATGAGCCGCTGCGGCTCCTGGCTCATGGAGAGCTCCAGCGGCATGACCACCACGCCCTGCTGGCGCAGGGTGTCCTGTCCGTAGTCGCTCATCTGGAGCGCAGGGATGGTGCGGCGGTTCATGGCGGCGGCGGGGGGGGCCTAAGAAAGCATGGGCTTGCGGCACCGGCCAGCAGGAAGCGGGCGGACTCCACCCCGGGTCCGGCAGAGCCTC
The DNA here is from genome assembly GCA_036405615.1 of Prosthecobacter sp. Classification (GTDB taxonomy): domain Bacteria; phylum Verrucomicrobiota; class Verrucomicrobiia; order Verrucomicrobiales; family Verrucomicrobiaceae; genus Prosthecobacter. Next base: position 6,806 of record DASWXG010000805.1, read on the forward strand.
GGCAGCCCCTGGAAAAATCCTACACACCGCGCGGACAAGGAGACAGGCCCGGTTTGCGGATGGAACAGAGCTGGGCCCCAGCTAAAAACGAGTCCCGGGCAGGCTTCAAAATATGTGAAACGATGGCCTGCGGCCTGCTCAAGGCCGAAATCCGGCTGTCAGCCTAACGGATGAACAAATCAGCAAACAAACCCCAATCCTTGAGACAAAACTTTAAACTTTCCCGCGATTCTGGTTGGGATAACCGGGCACAGCCACTATAAGGAGACCTCACGGAAATCGCTCGGTATGAAGAAGCTGACACTCTTTGCCTGGATGGCGCTCTGCGCCCTGTCCCCCTTGGCGGCCTTGGCCGCAGACACCACCCCGCCTACCCTGAACATCTCCCATGCCTGGGTGGAAAAGGAGGGGACGGCGATCCATTTCAAAATGCTGCTGGACCCGGCCGACGACACCGGCCTCACACCGCTGGCGGGGATCCAGTTTCGCAGCAAGCTGAACAGCACCGCTCCGCTGCCGGACAGCACCCCCTGGAACACCTACCCGTGGGAGCGGGGCCAGCCCTTTGACGTGGCCTTCAAATGCACCTCGGTGATTTTTGAGATCCGGGCCATTGATGCGGCAGGAAATGTCTCCCCGCTTCAGCGACGCACCTTTGCCTCGCCGTTCCCCTTCAGCCCCGCACCGAATGTGGAGCCAAAGCTGGGCGGCATCATCCCTTTCACCGGAAATGCGGCGGACAGCGCAGGTCTGTTCGGCGACCGGTTTGATGATGAAGGCTATGGGGATGACATCTTGCAGATCGACCGCACGACGGGCCTGGTGACCGTAAAACGGCAGGGCGCGGGCGGCCTCTTCACGACGGACAGTTTCACCGTGGGCTCTGGAAACGTGCGCGACTCGGCGGTGGCAGACCTGAACGGTGACGGCAGGCCGGACCTGGTGGTGGTGGCAGGCGGTGAACTGAAGGTTTATTTCAACGGCGGTGTGGTGGACGGCCACCTGTCCTTCCTGGAAAACATTCCA
>DASWXG010000806.1:0-3186 GCA_036405615.1 Prosthecobacter sp.
CATGAAACCCCAAACCCTCCTCCCGCTCGTCCTGCTTCTCGCCTCCTGTGGTAAGCCCCCACAGGAAAGCGCTGGTGGTCAGATGCCACCCGCTCCGGTGACGCTTGCGCCCGTTGAGCAAAAATCGCTCGTCGAGTGGGAGGAGTTCACGGGGCGCGTAGAACCGGTGGAAACCGTGGAGCTGCGCCCCCGCGTCTCCGGGTACATCACGGAGGTTCACTTCAAGGCCGGTGAGCTGGTGAAAAAGGGTGACATCCTTTTCACCATCGACCAGCGCCCTTTCCAGACCAAGCTGCGCGCCGCCACCGCCGAGGTGCAGCGCACGCAGGCCGGTGTGGATGCCGCCAAGCGCGAGTTTGACCGCGTGTCTGCCCTCCTGGCAGCCAAGGCCATCGCCCCGGAACAGGGTGAAACCCGCGAATCCACTTACAAGCAGGGCGTCGCCGCTTTGGAATCTGCCAAAGCCAGCCAGCACAGTGCTGAGATCGAGATGGAGCACACGGAAGTGAAGGCCCCCATCTCCGGCCGCATCAGCCGCGCCATCACCACCCAGGGCAACTACGTCACGGCGGGCACTACCCTCCTCACCACCATCGTCACGGTGGACCCGGTGTATGTGTATGCAGACATTGATGAAAACAGCCTCCTCCGCCTGCAGGAACTGCAGCGCGAGAAGAAGCTCTACACCAATGGCCAGGGCCGGGTGCCGGTGGAACTGCAGCTTTCCAATGAAAAAGGCTTCCCTCACAAAGGATTCATCGAGTCCTTCGACAACCGTCTGGATGCGAGCACCGGCAGCATGATTGTGCGTGCGGAGTTTGCCAATGCTGACGGCAGCCTCACCCCCGGTCTCTTTGCCCGCGTCCGCCTGCCGATGACTGCCGAGTACCCAGCCCTGCTGGTGGATGAAAAAAGCATCCTGACGGATCAGGCCCACAAGTATGTGCTGGGAGTGGATGACAAGAACGTGAGCGTGTACAAGCCCGTCGTCATCGGCCCGACCATCAATGGCAAGCGCATCATCCGCAGCGGCCTTGTCGCCGGTGACCGCATCATCATCAACGGCCAGGCCCGCCTGCCTCAGCCCGGCATGCCCGTGCAGCCGGTGGATGCCCCGCCGCCTGCGGCTCCGGCCAAGGAGACCGCCGCCCGCTAAGGTCCTGGGCAGGTATTCCCCCACTGCCAGGCCCTCCCACTCTCCGCTTCGAAAAACACCAAACTTACGGCCGCCCTGACACCCGCAGGGTACCCCGTCTGATGACTCCGGCCTGAAATGGCCGGTGCCTTGGGCGGACTTTGTCGCCGCTGCCCGTCCCCCCGCCCGTCCGCCGCATGAACCTCTCCCGATTCTTCATTACCCGGCCCATCTTTGCCGGTGTGCTGTCGCTGCTCATCTTCATCCTGGGGGCCATCTCCCTCTTCCAGCTTCCCATTACGGAATATCCGGAAGTAGCGCCCCCGACGGTCATCGTGACCGCCAACTATCCGGGTGCCAACCCGAAAACCATCGCTGAAACGGTGGCCTCACCGCTGGAGCAGACCATCAACGGTATCGAGAACATGCTCTACATGTCCTCGCAGAGCACCTCCAACGGGGTGATGACGCTGACGGTCACCTTCAAGCTGGGCACCAATGTGGACATGGCCCAGGTGCAGGTGCAAAACCGCGTGTCCCAGGTGCTGCCCAAGCTGCCTGAGGAAGTGCGCCGGTTTGGTGTGACCACGGTGAAATCTTCACCGGACATGACTCTCGTGGTCCACATTCTGTCGCCCAAAAACCGGTATGACGAAGTCTACCTGCGCAACTATGCGACGCTGAACGTGAAGGATGAACTGGCGCGCCTTCCGGGCGTGGGTCAGGTGAACATCTTCGGCGGTGGTGACTACGCCATGCGCATCTGGATCGACCCGGACAAGGCCGCCTCCCGTGGCCTGACCTCTGGCGACATCGTCAATGCCATCCGCGAACAGAACATCCAGGTCGCCGCAGGCACCATCGGCCAGCAGCCCATGAAAGGCACGGCTCCGTTTGAACTGACAGTCAATGCCAAGGGACGTCTGGTCACCGAAGAGGAGTTTGACAACATCATCGTCAAGACCGGCCAGAACGGGGAGAAGATGCGTCTCAAAGACGTGGCCCGCACCGAACTGGGCGCAGGCGACTACTCCATGCGCAGTCTTCTGAACAACCAGAAGGCCGTCGGCATGGGTGTGTTCCAGCTTCCAGGGTCCAACGCGCTGGCCATCTCTGAGGATGTCCGCACGCTCATGGACGGTCTCAAAAAGCGCTTCCCGGAAGACCTGGACTACGCCATCGCCTATGACCCCACGATCTTCGTACGCAAGTCCATTGATGCCGTTATCCACACGCTGGTCGAGGCCGTGTTGCTGGTGGTTCTCGTGGTGGTGATCTTCCTGCAGACCTGGCGTGCCTCCATCATTCCCCTGGTCGCAGTGCCGGTGTCCCTGGTGGGTACGTTCGCCGTCATGCACGCGCTGGGCTTCTCCATCAACAACCTGTCGCTCTTCGGTCTGGTGCTGGCCATCGGTATCGTGGTGGATGACGCCATCGTGGTGGTGGAAAACGTGGAACGAAACATCCATGAAGGGCTGAATCCGCTGGAGGCCACCAAAAAGGCCATGACGGAAGTGACCGGCCCCATCATCGCCACCGCGCTGGTGCTTTGCGCCGTGTTCATCCCCACCGCTTTCATCAGCGGATTGAGCGGCCAGTTCTACAAACAGTTCGCCGTCACCATCGCCATCTCCACGGTGATCTCGGCCCTCAACTCCCTGACGCTCAGCCCGGCCCTCTCCGCCTTGCTGCTGCGCGACCATTCTGCGAAGAAGGACATCCTCACCCGGGTGATGGATGTGCTGCTGGGCTGGTTCTTCCGCCCCTTCAACCGCTTCTTCGAATGGTCCTCCAATGTGTATGTGGGCATTGTGAAACGCATCATCCGTTTCAGCATCATCGCCCTCGTTTTCTACGGAGGCTTCGTCTGGCTGACGGTGCGGATCTTTGACAAGGTTCCCACGGGCTTCGTGCCGGCGCAGGACAAGCAGTATCTCATCGGCTTTGCCCAGCTTCCGGACGCCGCCTCGCTGGATCGCACGGAAGATGTCATGCGCCGCATGACAGACATCGTGCTTAAACAGCCCGGTGTGAAAGACGCCATCACCTTC
>DASWXG010000807.1:0-2582 GCA_036405615.1 Prosthecobacter sp.
TTGCAGAGCGAACTCGTCATTGCCGAGCCTTTGAACGATGAGGCCCTGGTGGATGCTCTGCGCAGTCTGGGAAACCAGTTTGGCGTGGGCATCAGCAGCCTGGGCATCAACCTGGCCCAGCTGGATGACCTGCCGGGCTCTGGTGAACTGCGCCAGATGAGCGCGGCTGAATTTGAAGTCGTGCAGGGCAAACTGCGTATCCAGAAAATCACCGTTCCGGCCCCAAGGCAGCGCATTGACTGGCAGCAGCTGTCAGCCCTGCGCAAGAAACACGAGCCTGTGGCCGAACTGGTGCGCTGGCTCAGCGAGTGCCTGCACCGCCGTCAGCCGGAGTGGAAGTAAGGCACACCTTTCAGCCCACCCCCAGCTTCCATGGAGTGAGGCCATCCCTGGCCTCATGCTGACGGCAGGATGCCGTCACTCTCTGGAGTGTGCAGCAAAGCAACCGGAGTGAGGCCATCTTGGCCTCACATCATCCCGCAGCCTCTTCTGCATACAGCCCCTGCTGCAGCAGCCAGCCTCAAAAGAAAATGCTCCATTTATCACCCCTGGGTCTTCTGCATCCAGGCTTTCCAGCAGGTGACAAAACCCTTGGCAAAGTCCTCCGGACGGGCTGCCACCCAGTCGCTGATCTGCTCGGGCGAGAACCATTCGCCATAAGGCACTTCTTCCGGCAGACAGCGCATGGGGCCGTTATGCCGGGCGATGTGCAGTTCCACAAATTCGTGGTCGGTATGCTGGCCGGCGGGCAGCTGGGCTGCGAGCTCGGTTCCCGTGATTTCCAGGCCCACCTCCTCCCTGACCTCACGAATGGCGCAGGCAGCATAACTTTCCCCCACATCCAGGTGTCCGGCCGCGCTGCTGTCCCATTTCAAAGGTGAAACATCCTTCAGGTGGGAACGCATCTGCAAAAAGACGTCACCCCGGGCATTGATCACAAATACATGCACCGCACGGTGAAGGAGTCCTTTGGCATGGACTTCGCCACGGGTGAGCTGGCCGATGACTTCGTTCTGCTCATTGACCACATCAAACAGTTCGCTCGCTTTTTGTCCGGCGTCGGCGCTCTGGCGCTGTTCATACCAGCGGGCCAGGTTCACCCATTGCAGCACAGACAGTTCCTCGGCGCGCATGGTGGCGGGCATCTGCAGATGATCCGCCAGCGCCTGCCAGCCGCTGGGGGCTTCAGGCAGGAGGTTCTTCATCTGCTTGCGCCGCTGGCTGAAACCCATGCGCACCAGCCGGTCGAACCCTCTGCGGTCATAGACCGGCAGGCTCGCCGGGTCTCTCGGCGTCATGCGCACAATCGCGCTGTCCACTTTGGGCCGTGGATTGAAAACTTCCGGCGGGATGATCCGCAGCAGCTCCACGTTCCAGTCCTGCTGGACCAGTACGGAGAGTGCTCCGTAGCCGTCTTCTCCCAGCTTGGCAGCCAGCCGCTGGCACACTTCCTTTTGCAGCATGAAGACAGCACTCTTCACCGGTGTGGGCGGTGTCAGCAGATGTTTCAAAATCTCGCCGCCCACGGAGTAAGGCAGGTTGCCGATGACCCGCACATCGCCGTGGCGGTACCACTCCCGCTTGTCCACCCGTGTAGCGTCGGCATGCATCACTTCCACATCGCTGCGGTCGTGGAAACGCTTTGCCAGTTCGGGAGCCAGCTGGTTGTCCTTTTCGATCAGCAACAGCTTCTGCGGGCGGCCTTCCAGATGCTTGGTCATGGCTCCCAGACCGGGGCCCGGCTCGATGACAAAAGCGGCACCATCCGGCTCGATCTGGTCGGAGATCCAGCGGGCCACACCTTCATCCACCAGAAAGTTCTGCCCCATGCTCTTGCGCGGGGTCACTTCCTGGCCGCTGATGATGCGTGCGGGGCGATGTCCTGAACCTCTGAATTTCATGTTTCCCCATCGCATCGCCTGGGACGGGCTGGCAACAGGAAAGCATTGCCACTTCCGCAAGGCGGCGGGCGGCGGCGCCTTCTCAATCTTGCCGGGGATAGCTCATATCGTGAATGTAAAGACAGGTCTGTCTTGAGGGCGATGCCGGAATGAATGGAGCTGCTTGTAGGCTGGGCGCAGGTCTGGAAACCGGCAACGAATGCGGGAACATCTGGACGCCAGGCCGCGTTTGTTCGTATCTGTTCTCACATGATTTTTCCTTCGTTCTCCCGCCCTCTTTCACGCCTTGCCGTTGGCGGTTGGCTTCCTGCCGCCGCGCTGCTGGCAGGCCATGCGGCCCTCTCCGTGGCCCAGGAACAAAAGCCAGCACCGGTTGCCCCTGCACCCGCAGTGCCGCCCGCAGCGACGGCGAAAGAAACCGCCGCGTCTGCCGATGAGTGGGTCTATTCACGTGGCAACGAGGCCATGACGGGCCTGTCTTCTGTGGAACTGCGTTTCCCTCTGGACCTGGCCTGGGAATTCCGGCTTCAGGATAAACCCAAAGGCCAGGGCGAAATGCTGGTGAGCAGCGCGGTGGTCAAAGCTGGGAAAGTTTATGCGGGCTGCAAGGACGGCAAGTTCTACGCCCTGGAACTCGCCACCGGGAAGAAAGTGTGGGAAGTGACTGCCAAAGGTGCCTTT
>DASWXG010000808.1:0-1604 GCA_036405615.1 Prosthecobacter sp.
CGGTGGGCGCAGCGAAAGGTTACTTCGTGGCGGGGCTGGCGGCATCAGGCTTTGCGGGAGCAGCCTGTTCGGGCTTCGCCGCAGGCGGCGGCTCCTCGGCCGTTTTGGGGTTGACCACCATTCCCGGCCTGGCCTTCTGCACCCCCTCAATGATCACCCGTTCCCCCGCCTTGACACCGCTGCTGACAATGTACTGGTCATTGTAACGGCCTTCGATTTGAACCGGTTTCTGCACCACCTTGTTGTCGTCCCCCACCACCAGCACCGACTTGAGGCTTTGAGTTTCCACGACTGCCTTCTGCGGCACCAGCAGCGCATCCGGCTTTTCTTCCGGCTTGGCCCGGACGCGGGCAAACTGGCCCGGTCTCAGCAGATTTTCCGCATTGGTAAAACTGACCACAATCTTCAAGGTCCCGGTCCTGGAATCCAGCGCGCGATCGGCAAACTCAAACTTGCCTTTGTGCTCATAGGTCGAACCATCACCCAGGATCAGTTCGAACTCCATCTTGGCGCTGTGCTCCTCGCGTGCAGCGTCGTCCCCCATGAACCTGCGCTGAAACCGCAGGTAGTTTTGTTCCGCCACATTGAAGGACACCCGCATCGGATTGGTGGTGGAGATCGTTGCCAGGAGGGAGGTGTCGCCGCTGGCTCCCACATAGTTGCCCACATCCACATTGCGCGCACCGATCATCCCGTCAAAAGGCGCCACCATGGTGGCATAACCAAGATTGAGTTCAGCCGTGGCCAGGGATGCCCGCGCTGCCAGGACATCCGCCTCCGCGACCTTCACGGTGGTCACGGCTGTGTCCCGGTCCTGCTTGGAGATGGCGCTGGCAGCCGCCAGCGGTTCCAGCCGCGCAAGGTCTGCTTTGGCCCGCTCCAGGCTGGCCTCCGCCTTTGTCACATTGGCCTTGGCCTGATCCGCCGCAGCTTCATAGGGGCGGGGATCTATGCGGAAAAGCAGGTCGCCCTTTTTTACCAGCGTGCCTTCTTTAAAAGGAGCTTCCGTGATGTAGCCCGTCACCCGTGCCCGGATCTCCACCGTGGATGAGGCCTGCGTCTGGCCCACATTTTCAACATACAGCGGCACCGTTTGCTGGGTCACCGGGGCCACGATCACCGCCGGTGGAGGAGGGGCCTGGGGCGGTGCCGGTGCAGGCTTGCAGCCGGAGAAGAAAGCAGGGCCCAGCAATGCTGCGGCCAACCACGACGGACGGGACAGTCTCGGGATCGCGTTCATAAAGGGAGAGAGAACCCGCAGCAACGACCTGCCAGGAGATCCCACTTCTTAAACGAATGACATTCGCGCTTTGAGCGCAATCTCTTTCCGCAAGCCCGCAGGTAAAAAGAATGCAACGCAGGCCGACGCAGGCCGACGCAGCCCGCCACTGCCCAAGCAAAGCTTACAAAGCAGCAGTCATCTTGCCGTTCAGCGTCTTCACCGTCGCCTGATAAACCTTGGACTGGATGTCTTCCACCATACGGCGGACGTGGGGCCAGCGCATGCGGTCCTTCATGATGTCGATGCTGCGGCGGTAGGATCCCCACTGGAGAACCTCAATGTCCACGTGGCGGACTCCCCAGTCGTTCATCATGCCCTGATT
>DASWXG010000809.1:0-3909 GCA_036405615.1 Prosthecobacter sp.
TGAAGCTGGCCATTGTCGGCCGTCCGAATGCAGGCAAGTCCTCCTTGGTCAATGCCATCCTGGGCCAGGAGCGGGCCATCGTCAGCGAAGTCGCTGGCACCACCCGTGACAGCCTGGACGTGAACTGCACCTTCAACGGCAAGAACTACCAGCTCATCGATACCGCAGGCATCCGCCGTCAGGCCAAGGTGGATGACGCCGTGGAAATCTTCAGCATCCAGCGCAGCTACCAGGCCATCAAGCGGGCCGACCTCTGCCTGCTGGTCATCGACTGCGCCGGTGGTGCCATGATGCAGGACCGCAAGATCGCCCAGATGATCCTGGAAGAACGCAAGCCGTGCATCCTGGTCATGAACAAGTTTGACCTCTACCACCCCAGCGCCAAGCAGAAGGACCGCCTGGAGGAACTGGATGAAAAGATGCGTCGAGAGTTCTTCTTCCTTCACTATGCCCCGCTGGTGGCCATCTCCGCCAAGAACAAGGACAACATCGGCAAGCTGTTTGTGCAGATTGAAAACGTGCGCAAGGGCTCGCAGGGCCGCATCGGCACCGGGCTGCTCAACCGCCTGCTGCACGAGACCATCGAAAACACCCCCGGACCTCTGGGCCGCAGTCCGCAGACCTTCAAGCTTCTGTATGTGACCCAGGTGAACGAGTCCGAAGATGTCGCCATCCCGGTGCCTCACTTCGTCCTCTTTGCCAACCGGGCCGCCAAGATGACCGACGGCTACCTGCGCTTCCTCGAAAGCGTCATCCGCAAGGAATGGCCTTCCCCCGGCGTGCCTTTCCGCATGAGCGTGCGCGGCAAGCAGCCAAAGGAAAAGAAACGCTAAACCAACTTAGGGTTAGCTGCATAGCGGGCCGTATGGCGGCCCGATCATCACCCGCCACTCACCAAAAGCCTCCTGCCCAAAAGCAGGAGGCTTTTTCATGAATGCTCCACAGGGGATGCAACATCCCTCGCGAGCTTCAGACAATCTTTGGGAAACCAGACTAACCCGTGGTCCGCAGGCCGGAAGCCAGGGCATTGATGGAGATGAGAATGTCCGGCAGCATCGCCTCCGCACCTTCGGTCTCCCCGGCTGCCACACAGGCGCGCCACTCGCGTAGCAGGCTCACTTGCTGGTGATGCAGCACGCGCAGCGGCTCCTCACGGATGTGCAGCGTGTAGGCCAGACGCGGACGACGGTCGGCAAAAGTCCCCTGGAACAGGTCTTCCAGCAGTTCCCTCGTGCGGGTAAACTCAGCCAGGATGCTGCCCAGGAAAGCCTCTCTCACCACCGCATCCGGCACCAGGCCGGCATAGAGGCGCATGAGGTCTTCGTTCGCACTGACCAGCGAGCTTTCGATGTTGGTGAAAACATACCGCAGGAAGGGCGAGCCGCGCAGTTGCTCCCGCAGTGCGTCAAACGCAGCCGCATCTTCGCTGCGCAGCTTGTCCAGGGCGGAACCGGCACCGTACCAGCCCGGCAGGTAGAACCGCGACTGAGTCCAGGAAAACACCCAGGGGATGGCGCGGAGATCGTCCAGCGTTGCCTGGCCTGTGCGGCGGCTCGGCCGGGAGCCGATGCGGGCGTGCTCCAGGGCATCAATAGGCGTCGCCGCCCGGTAAAAGCGCATGAAATCCGGCGCATGCAGCAAAGCGCGATAAGCATCGCGGCTCCAGTTGGCAAGGCGGTCCATGGTGGCATGAATCGCCAGCGGCGCGGTTTTGACATGCTTGTGCCGGGCCGTGGCGGCAGCGGCGGAGGCCATCAGCAACTCGATGTTGTAAACGGCAGAGCCAAGGTGGGCGTACTTCTGGGCGATCGTCTCACCCTGCTCCGTCATCCTCAGCCAGCCGCCCAGAGACCCCTGCGGCAGAGCCTCCATGAACCAGTGAGTCGGGCCGGCACCACGGCCGACCGTTCCGCCGCGGCCATGGAAGAACACCGCCTTCACGCCGTGCTCATGGCAGGTGGCGGAGAGGGCTGTCTGCGCACGATGCAGCGCCCACTGGCTGGCCAGGATTCCGCAATCTTTGTTAGAATCCGAATACCCCACCATCATCTGCAACGTGGGGTTCTCCGCATTCAGGCTCCGGAGTGTCACCGGGTGCTTCAAAAACTCTTCCACAATGCCCGGCCCGGCTTCCAGGTCATCCATGGTTTCAAACAGCGGCGTCACCTGCAACGGGCAGCGCAGCCCTTCGGCCGTCCACTCCGTCAGCCCGGCTTCGCGGGCCAGCAGATACACCGTCAGCAGGTCTTCCACGCTTTTGGTCATGGAAACAATCAGCGCGCCAAGCCCCGCAGGGCCGTACTTGGCCAGGTGCGTGGCGACCACCCGGTAGCAGGCCAGCACGGTGTCAGCCTCCGGTCCTGCTGAGATGCCGGGGGCCAGGAAAGGGCGTGGCGACTGCAGTTCCTTTTCCAGCAGCTTGCGCTTTTCAGCCAGGGGCCACTCGCTCAGCGGACGCTGGTCCAGAAGCCCGGCGGTGCGCATCAGCTGCTCCAGGGCTTTTTCGTGGAAGGCGGAGTTCTGGCGGACGTCCAGGATGGCAGAGTGGAAACCGAAAGCTTTCAGCTGCCGCCGCAACGGCACGATGTATTCCAGGACGATCGCTTCCGCCCCCACGGCCTTCAGCGAGTCTGCATAGGCCACCAGATCCGCATCCAGCTGTCCTGCCTCTGTGTAAGCCGCGGGTGAATCCGGCTTGTTGATCGCCAGAGCCACCTTGGCCCGCATCAGGTGGGCTGCCGCACGCCAGGGTTCCTCCTTGTTGCGCTCCAGAATGTAACCTGTGTCAGCTTCAGTTTCGCCATCCAGGGAAGCGGTGAGCCTTTGAATGAGGTCTTCCAGTTCCTGGGGAGTTTTTTGGAAAAGCGAACTCAGCGGTGACTGGAAGGCCAGGGTCTCCAGACTGCGGCGCTGGATGCGCAGGGCATTGCTGCGCAGAGTCCGCAGAGATTTCTCCGTCACCTCGGCGGTGACAAAAGGGTGCCCGTCACGGTCGCCACCGATCCAGGTGCCAAACCGCAGCAGCGGCGGCAGGGAGTCCACCACCTCGGCTGGGTAGCCGGCGGAAACCCAGGCTTCGCGCAGGTGGATGTGGGCCCGTGCAAGCGCCTCGGGAAACACCTCCCGCAGGTAATGCAGCGCGTTTTGCAGCTCGGCATCAATCGTCGGCCGGGTGACGTGGATTTCACCCGTGCGCCACAGGTTTTCCAGGCGTGTTTCGAGCTGCCCTTGCAGACGCGCCTGCTCACGCGGCGTGTAGGCCGTGTTCTCATGACGGTTCATGAGGCTGTAGATCTCCAGGTGCAGTTCGCGCACGGTCTCGCGTTTCGCCTCCGTCGGGTGGGCGGTCAGCACCGGCTCCACCAGCACCTCACGCAGCACCTCCACCAGTTCCGCCTCGCTCAGCCCCAGGCTCTGCATGTCGCGCAGGTTGTCCGGCCACAGGCCCTTTTCCGCCAGCGGGCCTTTCTCCTTTTCACGCAGGCGCCGCACCTGGGCAGCCGCCCGCTCCTCCACGATGTTCAGCATCTGAAACGCGATGGAGTACGCCTGCCCCAGCGCGCGGTCCGGCGCATCGCCGATCTGTTCCGTGCTGCCCGCCCAGGGCAGTTTTTCCGCCAGACCCGGTTCCCCCAGACGGCGCAGCACATTGGCAAAAGCTACCATCAAAAACTTGAGTTCATCCTGGAGGAGGCGGAAGCCATGCTCCCGCAGCGGGTTGGTCGGTGTCATGTCGCGGCACCATTAAGCAGGAACAATGCCGGGTGCCAGCGATCAGTGGGTCCGGATTCCCTCCTGGAGGGTAAAAAAACTGCCAGGCCGCCGCGAAATCCCGCCATTGCCCCCTTGCTCCCTCCGGCCCGCGCTTCATATCTATGCGCCTCATGTCCCGCCAACCGCACTACGATG
>DASWXG010000810.1:0-6690 GCA_036405615.1 Prosthecobacter sp.
CCATCCAGAACTTTGTCACGGACCCGCCCCGGGACTCCTTCCTGCATGATGTGACGGTGTATCACGCCATGCCTCATGGCCTGTGCGACCCGCTGCGCAAGCGCATCCATGCCGGTTCCTACGTGAACACCGCCCGCGTGCATGCGAAGAAGCGTGAAGCGCTGGCAGCGCATGTGAGCCAGAAACACTGGCTGGATGTGACCCAGGGCATGGACTCCTACCTGGTGAGCATGGACGAATCTTCCCGCAAGGTGGGGGCGCTTTCCGGCCAGTTTGAATATGCCGAAGGCTGGCGTCGCCACCTGCATCTCGGTTTCAGCGCCCAGGCCGTGGACCCGCTGAAGGATGCCCTGGGGGATGACTGCGTCATCAACGAGGCCTATGAAGCGTGGCTGAAAGAGTAAGGTCTGAGAGCAGGAAACGCTGCTGCCAGCCCTGGGCAAAGCCGCAGGTTACGTGAACCCGCAGCTTGCCTTTGTCTTGCCTGATTTTAAAAGTTCCGCCGCCGCTTACTCCAGGCGGATGGGGGCCGAGAGAATTTCGGGAGTCTCCTTCCCCGGCGTGAGCATGAAACCTCTGCCGCTGCCGGAGGAGATTTCATGATCGGAGATGATGATGCCAGAACCTGTGAGGGTGCGTTTGACGACTGCGTCTTCAAAGTCTCCGGGAAGACCCCAGAGCGTGAGATTGAAACTGGCGGTGATCGTGAACACTCCGGTCTTGGGTTTGATCGTCACCTTGACGCTGTTAAAGGTGCTCATGTCGTCAGGCAGGAAGGTGGCGACGTTGCCTGCTTTGAGAGTGCCGGGCATGTATTCATCCAGAAAGTCCAGGCCCGTGGACGCCCCTTCGAAGAAGAGCGCCAGTTCGTCTCCTGTCTCCAGATTCATGACCAGCGGACTTGTTCCGGCGGTGCCAGGTTCCAGGTAACGGCTGCCAAGGAGTTCGGTGCGGATGTCGAAACCTTCCGGATAGCTCTTGGAAGTGGGGGCCTCGTTTTTTAACCAGCGGATGGCACCGTAGAGGCGGTGCGAACGGCGCTGGTTTTGCTCCTGGCCTTCTGCCACATCTGGAATGTCGAAGGAGAGACGCGGTGCGTTGACAAAATTGCGGGCGCGATCATTGACCGCGAAGAGGCCGGTGTCTCCGTCGTCGCTGAGAGGGATGGATGAGGTGAACGCCGTGTTGTCGGCCAGTTTGCCCGCATAGGATACCAGGCCGGTGCTGGAGACTGTGGCGGAACCGTAGCAGTGGCCGCTGGCGGCAGACTCCGCCGGGCCGGAGGCAAATGAGAAGGTATGATACCCTTCATAAGCGAGAGGCCGGTTGGTCTTGCTCCAGGGAGACTTGCGGAGAACAGCATAGAGCCAGCCACCTCCATAGTCTGCCGTGGCGACCATCTCGGACTGGCCGTCGGGGCGGATATCCAGCGCGAGGCCCAGGTCCAACGTGCCCAACTCCTTGTGCTTGAGGCCGCTGATGAGGAGGATGCCCGCGTTCAGCTGGCTGCGCAGAAAGGTGCCTTTGAATGAAAAGGTCTGGTTGCCCAGCTGTAGTTTTCCGGAGCCGCTGCCCTGGCTGTTCAATGTCAGACTGACGTGCCCGCCCGGGCAGGAGTCATCGTGTTCAAAGACACCGAAGTAGTAACCCGCGAGCTCCTCTGGCAGCGCATTCACCTCCAGGAGGACAGGCTTGGTGGCTCCCCTGCCGAAGGCGTTGCTGGCGGTGGCCTGCAGCTTGAAAAGCCCGGTCTTCGTCGGGACACCGCTGATCTTGCCCGTGGCGGCGTTGAGGATGAGGCCGGGGGGCAGACCGGTGACTTTGAAGCTGGAGGCAGAGTGGGTGGCACCCAGGTTTGCAGAGTAGGGCAGGCGGAGGTCAGCTTCGGGCAGAGTTTCCGAAGTGATTTCCGGCACGGCTTCCAGCACGGTCAGCGCGTGGCTCCCGCTGTTGAGGCTGGTTCCGCCAAAGGTTACGCGACAGGTGTAGGCACCCGAGTCTTCTTCAGACAGGGCTGAGATGCGCAGGCTGGCGCTGGTGCTGCCGGAAATGCGGTCAGAATTGGCGACAGGGGTGCCTGCTTTCAGCCACTGATACTGCACATTCGTCCCGCTGGCGGTGCTGGCTGCCGGGAACGTCACCGTGGTATCCATGGCCTGGATGAATGTCTGACCCGCAGGGTCCACCACCACCACCTGGGCCTGCGGGGAAAACACAGTACCGAGGTCATTGACCAGCATCACGGAATACTGGCCGCTGTCTGCCGCAGTGGCATTGCGGGAGAAGGTGGAGAGTTTGTTTTTGACCACGCCATGTCCATTGGGCAGGCGGGCTCCGTTGCGACGCCACGTGGCCGTCATGACGTGCCGGCCGGATGCCTCGATGCTGAGGTCCAGCGGCTGGCCAACGAGCAGGAAGCGCGGCTGCGGAGGGGCCAGCACCACCGGTGGGGAATTTGGGGAAACGGTGATGGTTGCCGTCCGCGTTTCCACCACGCCTGCCGCATTGGTGATGCGCAGTTTGTAGGCTCCAGAATCGGACTCCACGGCTGCGGCTTTGGAGAATCCCCAGGAGGTGGCTCCGGGGATTTCCTCCCCGTCTTTGAACCACTGGAACTGGATGTTCGGCCAACCGAGGGTATAGGAGGAATCTCCCGTTAGGTCCATGACGGGGCTGATGGTGATTGGGTCATCCGCGTTCAGATCCTGGTCCTCCGGCTGGCCGGTGATGCGCACCGGAATAAGCACTAAAATTTGAACGCGGGCGCTGAGAATGGTGCCCCGGCTGTTGCTCACCTGGACCCGGTAGTAACCCGGGCGGTGCGGCGTGCCGGCAGCCATGTTCAAAGTCTCCGAAACGGCACCGGGAATGTCATTCCACCAATTGTTGTAGGGCGTGTCATACTCGGTGTATTGCCATTGGTAACTGTAAGGGCCTCCGCCGGTGACGGCCGTTGTGATCTGCCACGCGGTGCCAGAGATGGCCGTGTTGCCTGCGGGAACTCCGGTTATCGTGACGATGGGAGCACTCAAGACTGTGACTTGCACTTCCCGGCTGAGGACCGAACCGAACGGCGTGGAAACCTCCACCCGATAGGTTCCTGCAGAAGCCGGGGTGGACCACGAACTGAAGATGCTGCCCTGGCTCCCGCCCATCGGCTGCCCATTGAAATACCAGCGGTAATGCTGGGTGATGTTCAACCAGGCGGCTTCCACACTCAGGGTAAACTGCTGTCCCTGGACGACCGTCACATCCTCCGGCTCCCGGGTGATGGTGGGGATGGGGCGGGTGACGGTGAGGGTGGCTGCCTGGCTGGTCACGGAACCGATCAGGTTTGACACGACGACCTTGTATTTGGGCGTGTCGAAGATCTCACCGGTGTTCCGGACCACGAGTTCGTTGTTTGTCGCTCCGGGAATCAGTTCGTCACCCTTGTACCATTGAAAAGACAGGGGGCCGTTGCGGGCCGAAACCAAAAAGCTGGCATAGCCGGTCGCAATCACAGAAGCATTTCCGGGCTGGACCTGGATGACCGGGGCCAGCCGGAGAATCTGGATAACGGCGGAGCGGCTGGTGGTGGACCCGTAAACATTACTCACCACCGCATGGTAGGTGCCGTTTTCCTGCTGGTCGAGGCTCCCGGTGATGCGGAGACTGGAACGGGTGGCTTCGGGAATGGCCTGTCCATTTTTATACCATTGATAAGTGCTCCCCGGGGACTGTGAGTAGGCACTCAGCAAGACGGATTCTCCTGCGTTCATGCTCCAATTGCCCGGCTGCTCCAAGAGAACAGGGGTGGACAGCTTCCAGTTTTCGGTTTGGGAGAAGAAGCTGCCGGAGCCCCCTGTGGCGCTTACGCCTCGGGCACGCAGGAGGAAGTCCTTGTTCACGGGCAGAACATTCATGCTGGTGGGGATGGCCCAGCCTGTGGCTTCCGGCAGAGCCGAACCCAGCGATGTCCAGGTTGCACCGTTGTCTGTGGACAGGTCGATGAACGTCTCGGTCAACTGTGGCACACTGCCTGTGCGGTTCCACCTCACTTCAGTCAGAGGGGTGTTATGGCTGAAAGTGGCGGGCGGAACCTCCGGGAGGCTGCCGGCCACAAAGGCCACAAGGCCGGATCTCGGCATGCTGAGAGGCAACGTGAACTGGCCGCCTGCCAGCAACCGGCCATCCTGCCCCAGTGGCAGCAGGGTGTGGATGGAGGAGCCTGCCGGAGAAGCCCAGGACATGGCGGGGGCGGGCAAAACCGTGCCGTCGCCATTGTTCAGCCGGGTGATGCCGTAGATCGGCTGGCCGCTGATTTGGGCAACAAACGATCCGCCCACCAGAGTGCTGTCATCGGCCAGGCCGCAGAGCACACGCACCGGTCCGTCCACGGACGGTGTGAAGTCTGCGCGGAGGTTTCCGTCTGGTGCCAGCTTGCGAAGAAAGTGGGTGAACTGACCGCCCGCGAGGACATCACCATTCAGCAGGAGATGGAGCGCGTTCACGGTTCCGTCCAGTTGCGGGGCAAAGGTTGCATCCAGCGTGCCATCCGCATTCAGACGCGCCAGCCAGGGCTGCGCCACGCCATTTACACCGGCAAATTCGCCTCCCACCAATAGCTTGCCGTCGCGCAGGGACAGAACGCATCTTGCAGCGCCGTCCAAGGTAGGCGCGAAGGTGCTGTCGAGCGTGCCATCCGCCTGTACCCGGGCGATGCCGGCCCGCGCTTCTCCGCCCAGATGGCTGAAGCTGCCCGCCACATAGAAACTGCCATCCACCCGCATGGAGATGGCATGGATCTCTCCATCGGCCTGCAGGGCAAAAGAACTGTCGACGTTGCCGTTGGCGTTCAAGCGGGCGATGCGGCCTGCTTCCACAGTACCGAGGTGAGTGAACGCACCCCCAATCAAGACGCGCCCGTCGGGCAAGGTCGCGATGGCGTTGACGGGGCCATCAACCGCCACATCCACACTCGTGTCCAGGGTGGTGTCACTGTTTAACCGCGCGAGGTGTGAACGCGGAAGGGATGCGCTGCTGGCAAAGTCACCCCCGACCCAGATTTTGCCGTCGGGTTGCTGGGCAGAGGCCCGCACCGTCCCTGCCTGTGGAGATGCCGTGGCCGTCATGATGGCATGGACCGCCAGGCGGGCAAAGCCCTTGCGCTGCATTCCGGCGACGCTGGTGAAACTGCCTCCGGCCAGGATGCGCCCGCCATCCGCCGGGTCGTAGCCAAGCACTAAGATGCTTGATGAGAAAGACAGGCCGGGGTCGGGCATCAGCGTGCCGTCGGGGCGGATCATGGCGAAGTAGGCGCGTGGCTGGCCGCCCACCCCCAGGAAATTACCGCCGAGTACCAGCGTTTGGTCTGGCAGCACCAGCAGGGATTGCACAGACTGGTTAGGCGCTGGCTTGAAGGTGGTGGAGATGAAGGTGGGGTCTTGAGGCCGGAAAAAGGAGAGATTGGGCGCATTGACGCTGGTGGAACCCAAGGTCACGGTTGTGAAGAAACCGCCAAAATAGATTACGGGAACGCCGTCCTTGATGCCTGCGGCAAGCGACGTCACCAAGCCTGCTGCGCCGTCGGTCACTTGCATGTTGAAACTGTCGAGCGTGCCGTCCGCATTGATGATGGCCAGACTTCTGCGCGGTATGCTGTTGACGTGGGTAAAGGAACCTCCGATGACAATGCGTCCATCCGGAAGGGGCAGCATGCAGTAGACTGTGCCCTCGACGTTAACGGTGGAGAAATCCGGGTCCAGATTGCGGCCATTGAAACCACTCCCATAGTCCATCCGGTAAATTTGCCTGTAGTAAGTCGTCGAACTGCCGTTTTGGGTGAAGAAGACTCCCGCGTGGAAAAATTTGCCCTGGGAGATACAGGAGGCAGTGGTGTCGAACAGATTGCTCAGGCCACCGAAGTTTAGCTGCATTTTGCCATCAGGACCCAGCCGTCGCACGTTGTTGGGGTAGGTAGTCGAGGATCCTCCCAAGGTCACCACGGTGCCGTCCGACTGTGGATAGATGTCGGTCGGAGGGGAGGAGAAAGCGCTATTGGGAGTGCTTCCGTTACCGAGGGAGGTGGGGACGAAACTGGCATCCAGCGACTCGTCCGGGTGTATGAGCGCTATCTTCTCACGCTCAATGCCGTTCACCTTACGGAAGTTACCGCTCACGTAGTATTTGCCACCTGTGCCTGCGAAAGCCCTGACATCGCCTTCGAACTGTGGATCGTAGGCGTCCAGCAGTATGCCCGTCTGGGCTTCGGCAGAGAGGTTGATGCCCAGGACCAGGACCGTAACCGCAAGCCCGAGCCAATGAAACAGTGCGGATCTCATGGGCGGAGGGTTTCTGGGGTGGCGGGAGCGGGTGTTCCCTGGTTGCGTCGGAAGGTGTCTGAACTGCGGGAAGGCGAACCGCTGAAGGTCACGTATTCCGGATTGATCTGGCTGTTGCCCAAAGTGATGGGGGGATTCTCAAACGGATCCGGCGGCCCCGGCAGCAGGAAGTAACCTGAACCCGACACATCTTCTCCTCCCGTGGAAGTCAGGACTCCCTGGAAAGACTGGGCGGTGGTGACGAGCCGCGTGTCGCCACTGCGGGTGTCTGTCCAGTAGCCGATCTTGACGGAACCCGAAAAGAGACCGGTGGCGGGATTCAATGAGAAGGAGAGAACGCGTGAAGGATTCTCTTCTGGATCGAAGG
>DASWXG010000811.1:0-5872 GCA_036405615.1 Prosthecobacter sp.
GCCATCGACAACAGGATTACGCTGCTGCAACGCTCCATGTCCGCGCCTCTGGCTGGCTTTGATGCGAATCTGCGGGTCGGCAGCGCGGCCCACAAGCACCGCAAGAAGGCGCGAGACCAGCGCTTTGAGAGTGAAATTGCCACTTTAAAAGCCCAGCGCAGAGCTCTCGAGCAACAGCGCACCCGGTTGCTGAGCGCTCACTGATCGCGCCAGCCCAATATCAGAACCGTCCCGGCGGCACAAACCGGACGGCGTGCTGCAGGCCTCCGGATCCCCTCTCAGTGGTTGAACAGAAAGGCCGGGGAGTTGATCAAGGCCCAGGCGAGATCCTGGGCTGCCGTCAGGCGCTGGTTAGCCATCTGTCTGGAGCTCAGATCTGCATCCCGGCGCAGCTGCACCAGTTTCGGATCCAGCGTGATGGGGTTTTGCGCTTCTTTGTGCTTCGCCTCCAAAGCCAGGAGATTCACATCCGCAGGCAATGGCCGTTTGGCAGCCGCCAAAACCTTCTTGGTATTCTGGTAATCGCGAGACTGGTCGAGAAAATTCTGACTGAGAAGTGCCTTTTGCTCAGGCGTGCGCTTGGCGGCAGAGGTTTTCACAGCATCCGCCACGGTCTTTGACGTTCCAAAGCGGACCAGCGGGCTGGCTGTGACCCACAGACGGAAGCGGCCGAGGTTGTATTTGCCGTTCTGGAACGGCTGACTCATCTGAACGGCCAGTTGTGCGCCACCTGCAATGGTCACCGGTTTGGCAAACTCAAAAGTCGCCTCATGGCGGAAACCTCCTTCGGGTGACACCGCCCAGCCACGGTCGCGATTGCCCTTTTTCAGAGCTTCGGTCACGGCAAAGTTTGCCTGTTCAAAATCGGCTTTCGGATTGCGCAATTCCTGGGGCATACCACCCCGAGGGCGCTTGCCGCCCGCTCCCAGGGGTGTCGCGCTGACGCTGAATTCACTCAAGACAAAGTTTCCATCTGGAGCCAGACCTGGACCATTGTTAGGCAGGCGGTCATCCGGCAGCACTTCCAGCTTGATGGCCGTGATGTTTTCCAGGGTTGTTTTGCCGCTGATCAAGTAATTGCCCGGAGTTGTGCGGCCATCAGGCATGGCGGTGGCAAAGAGTGAACCGTCCGGCTGGACTTCCAGTTTTGCCACACCACCGGCACGGTTGACAACAACCTCCAGAGGCACCCACTCGGTGGTCAGGTCAACGTACTGCTCCCAGCGAGGTTGTTGTGCCGGCGCAGTCTCGGCTGCCTTGGCAACCGCGGCTTCCGCCTTCTGGATCGCGGCAAGGCGGGCATCCTGCTGCTTCTTGACCTCCGGTGCCATTTTCACCTTGTAAGCCTCCAGTTCTTTCCGCGTGGTCTCGATGAGCGCAACCCGCTCTGCTTCCGCTTTGGCAATGACTGGCTTCTGCTCGGCTTCCTTGGCCTCCCGTTCGGCGGCCAGTTGCTTGTTCTCAGCATCCATGCCCGCCATGCTGGCGAGGGAAGCGTTGATTTCCTGTCCGGTGGGTTTGCGGTTGAGAATGCGGATGAAAATCTCCTCCACAAGCTTCGCATCATCCTTCACCTCAGCGGTCAGTTTGGCGATGGCATTGTTCGGGTCGCTGATGGCGTCGCCCACAGTTGGGCCAGACATGAGTGCCATCACAGGCCCCAGGTTCACCTCGTTGCTGCGCTCGCACTCGCACACGCTTTCACGGGCGGGTTTGCCAAAGTTTGTCAGGAAGCCATCCGGCAACTGGGTCTGGCCGTCAATGAGCTGCGCAGCCCGGGTGCCTTTGGGCACGCCCGGAATGCTGGGCATGGAACCGGTCACTGCGAAGACAGAATCAAACAACACCTCTGCAGGCAGACGGCGGGCTTTGGCGTGGCTGTAGTTGACCTTGTCATCCTCATTCCATTTATTGGTGTTGAGGCTCAGCTGATACGTCCGGCTTTGGGTGATGATCTTCATCAGGTGCCGCACGTTGAAACCGCTCTGGACAAACTCGTTGGTGAGATACTGCAGCAGTTCCGGGTTGCTCGGCGGGTTGCCAGCGCGGATGTCGTCCAACGGCTCAATGACGCCGGTGCCTGTGAGATAACCCCAGATCCGGTTGGTGTAGCTCATGGCAAAATAGTCGTTTTCCGGGCTGGTCATCCAGGTGGCAAACTGGTCGCGCCGGCTCTTCGCAGTCTTGCTTACCAGCTCCATGTCAAAAGGCACCTGGGGCGCCACCGGAGCATTGGTACGCAGGTGGTTCATTTCACCCTCCGTCTTGTCGCCCACGATTTCATACAGAGGCTTGGCCCCTTCCACCGCCGTGCCGCCAATGGTCTTGCCAGCGCTGGCAGGATCGGTTTTCAGATCTACCTGGGCAAAGAAAGCAGCGGTTTGGTAATACTGGTCCCAGGTCCATTTCTCGAAGGGGTGATCGTGGCACTTGTTGCAGTTGAAACGGGTGGCCAGGAAGAGATGCGTTGTATTCTCCACCAGCTCCTCCGGAGTGCGGACCGTCTTGTAATAGGCAGCGGCAGGGTTGTCTTTGGTAGAACCGGTGGCCGTGATGATGCGGTAGGCCATGCGGTCATACGGTGTGTTCTCCGCCACCTGCTGCTTGATCCAGCCTCGCAAAATGGTGACACCTTCGTTGCCGAGGAACTTGCTGTTTACCTGCAGCATGTCCGCCCATTTGTTGGCCCAGTGATCCACGAAATCCGGATTGCCGATCAGCCTGTCAATCACCTCGTTACGCTTGGTGCGCATGTCCCGGGTGTCGGCCACAAAGGAGCGGACTTCCTCAGGCTTGGGAGGCAGCCCCGTAAGGTCGATGTGGATGCGGCGAAGGAAGTCTTCGTCAGAGCAGACACCGCTCGGCTCGATCTTCATGCGCTCCCACTTGCGGGCGACAAACTCGTCGATCTTCGTCCACTTCTCGGGCTCCTTCCAGGCGAAGCCGGTACGATCACCCATGACCGTGACAGTGGTCGCCGCGTAGGCACCTTCAAAACGGGCGAGGATGGCGGCCTCACCTCGGCGCAGGCTGGTCATCAACCCGGTTTTGTCAGCTTCCAGCACTTCCATGTTGCCGCTTTCCAGGAAAGCCTCGGCAGTCACATCCTTGACATAACCATCGGCATAACGCGCAATCACGCGCATCTGCTGCCGGCCACCAATGCGCTCCAGGACGGGATTCTTCGGAAACACCTCGATGCTGGCCACGCGCGGAGTCTTCAGGTCCAGCTTTGCGCCCTGGCTGATCCAGGCCTTCAGCGTCTCATAATACAGCTCGCCCGGCACCGTCAGCTGCCCGCCTTCATGCGGCACAGAGCCGCTGGCTTTCAGCAGCATCAGGGAATGGTCTGGCGAAGCGACATTGGCGCGGCGGCTGGCGAGTTCATCAGTAAAGGCCAGCACATCATAGATGGGGTCATAACCGCGCAGACTGAGCTTGAAGCCCGCCTTGCCATCCTTGGCCCCGTGGCAGGTGCCCATGTTGCAGCCCAGCTTGGACACCACCGGCATGACATCCCGCACGTAGTCAGGCTTCAGGGCCAGGTTCATGCCGCTCACAGTCACCGGAACCAAGGCTGACTTGCCCATGAAGGCGATCTTGATTTCCCCTTTGCCGTCCTTCGCCGGACGCAGCATGCCACGCTCGTCGATGCTGGCGGCATCGCTGCCCGCAAAGGCCAGCTTTGCCATGCGGGTGATGTCCGCCTTGGTGCCATTGCTCAGGGTGGCAGTCACCAGCAGCTGGGCGTATTCCGAAGGCCGGGCGATGGACACTGTGAGAGGCTGGACCTCAATGGAAGCCACGGTGAGCCCGGGCACCAAAGTTTCCACCTTGTCGTCTTTCCGCGCGGTGGCGCGGACACTGTCATCGGCAATGACTTCGCTGGCAGCAAGCGCCTTGTTTTCGGCCAGCGGCACACTGACAAACTCTTTGTTAATCCTCCCGGTGGCGGCATCGATCAGGCGCACCTTGCCGTCCTGGCCGGCGGCCGCCACCGTTTTGCCGTCCGGGCTGAAGCTGACGGTGAAGATGCCTGCCGTAGGAACCGGTGTGCTGGCGATGAGACGGACATCTTTGACAACCCAGTCCTCCAGCGCCTTTCCTGCGCCGCTGCGGGTTTCCACAATGGTCTTCACCTCGGCCGGCATGGTGCTGTCATAGTCCGAAGCGTAGATGTTCACCTGCCCTGTTCCTTCATGGGAAGCGCCGGCTGCGATGCGTTTGCCGTCTGGCGCAAAATCCACGCCAAAGATGCGCCCCTGCATCACGGGAAACTTGCGGATCAGGTTCGCATTGTCACCGATCACCCGCTTGGTGATGCGTTCCATGCGGTAGATGGCGGGCATGCCATCCGTGCCGCCGATGAGGATTTCATTTCGCGAAGGATGGCGGACCAGCGCCTGGACGCCGCCCTTCAGCGCACCCGGGGTGATGGAGGTGATGTTGTCGATGAACCGCTGGGTGTCCACCTCGGTCAGTTTCACGCTCATGTCACGGCCGCAGGAAGCGATGAACTTGCCGTCCGTGCTCCACACGGTGTCCAGCACCCAGTCGCTATGGCCGCCCATGAACAGAGTTTCCTTGCCAGTGGCCGCGTCAAAGGCACGCAAACCGTTGTCCGCACAGCCCACAGCGATGGACTTGCCATCCGGCGACCAGCTGATGCCATAAAGCGTGTCAAAGGTGAGCGACTTGGAAAGCTCCAGCTTTTTCTTTTCCACGTCCCACACCTGGATCTCCCCCTCCCGTGCAGGGCTGCCGCCAGTAACTGCAATCTTTTTGCCATCCGGCGACCAGGACAGTTTTTGGATGCGTTCCGCCAGACCGACAAGACGGGCTACGATGCCGCTGCCATCTGCCCTGTGCACCAGCACCTCATGGTAGCCTGCCATGGCGATGAGGCTGCCATCGGGCGAATATTCCAGGGAAGTGACCGCAGGCGCCGTCACATAGACAGGCGGATGCTCCATGTCATACTGCGCCATGGCTGCGGCGGGTGTATCGTCCTTGGCACCTTCGATGACCCAGCGCCTGATCAAGGCGAGCTGCGTTTCATGCAGCGGGTCACCTTTCGGCGGCATCTCCACCTTGCCCTCCGCATTCGGGGCAGACAGCTTGAGAAGGTGGGACTCTTCCGGTTTTCCCGGCACGATGGCCTGCCCTTCTTCGCCGCCTGCCAGCAGGCGTTTAAAGTCGGTCATCACGTAGTCCCCTTTGGCTTTCGCCGGCTGGTGACAGCCCGTGCAGTTGGCCTGAAGAATCGGACGGATGTGTTTGTAAAACGAAACTGGCTTGTTCGGATCAATGCCCTCCTCTTTTTTCGGCGGGGCCGCGTGGACGGCCAGCGCAAGCAGCGGCAGGCTGGAAAGGACGAGAAAAGGCGTCTTCATGGGTGGTTGAAGGGGGGCTGGGCGCTAACAAACTGTAAAGCGCGGTAACGCCTTCATCCCGAGCCGTCTTGCGTCCACCGCCTCACTCCGCAGAATCATCCATGCCAGAGGGGGAAATGCGCCAGTGGCGACCACTTCAGTCTGAGAGCGTTTTCGCCAGCATGAGGCCGAACGGGATGAACGGAGTCATCAACAACAGCCACCCCGTCCAGGCCAGCCGGGCGGGCATTTCGGGCCGCTCGTAGCCAGGGGCCACACCGGCCTCCAGCATGCGGTCATAGAGATTTCCGTGGGCATTTTTACCTCTCATGACGGCGGGCATTTGATTTGCCTGGTAGAGCTTCTCCAAAGCAGTCGCATAATGCACAGAGTCAGCAATACCCTGGGTGGCTGCCTGGTCCGCTGCGGTTTCCATCTTCCGGGAAACCCGGCCATTCAAAGCGGCAAATACCCAAACCACACCACCCAGGATCAAAATG
>DASWXG010000812.1:0-12482 GCA_036405615.1 Prosthecobacter sp.
TCATGAGTTCAAGATAAGGGCGGCAAAACTGCCACTCTTCATCGCTGACATCAGTGGGATACGGAGGCTTGGGTTTCACGGTCTTGGCTGCCATCCCAAGCTTATGCCCGCTGTTTCACCCCTTGTACAGCTCCTTTTCAATGTTCATAACACGCTCTAACTTTTATAGCCTGAAGCGATCTCTGTTACACTCTAGACTTAATCTGATTTTTGATGTCTCTCTTGAGGGCTTCTTTCCTGGTATGGTTTGTTCGGTGCCATATTTGTGAGCGTATTGGCACTTAAAAGGATCCATGCTGAAGATTGACTCGGACGTCTCCAGTGATCTTCATGGAGCAGAAGTGGGCAGACTTGAGTCATCTGAGCCAGATTTTGATAAACCTGCCGTTTTACGGCAGGTTTCCTTCTGGTTCGCCTTGCGGCGAATCTGACTCGGCCCCCGCCATGGGCCTTTACTCATGGCGGGCGGCTTTAGTATCATCATTAGGCCGTCGTATACACCTCAGCCCCATTATCCACAAACTCCTTGGACTTCTCATCCATCCCAGCTTTCAGAGCATCGTCCTCGGTGAGGCCATTCTCTGCGGCATACTTACGCACGTCCTCAGTGATCTTCATGGAGCAGAAGTGGGGGCCGCACATGGAGCAGAAGTGGGCGCTTTTGGCGCCTTCTTGGGGAAGGGTTTCGTCGTGGAAGGAGCGGGCGGTGACGGGGTCGAGGCTCAGATTGAACTGGTCTTCCCAGCGGAATTCGAAGCGGGCCTTGGACAGGGCGTTGTCGCGGTATTGGGCACCGGGGTGGCCTTTGGCGAGGTCGGCGGCGTGGGCGGCGAGTTTGTAGGTGATGACGCCGGCTTTGACGTCGTCTTTGTTTGGCAGGCCGAGGTGTTCCTTGGGCGTGACGTAGCAGAGCATGGCGCAGCCGTACCACCCGATCATGGCGGCACCGATGCCGGAGGTGATGTGGTCGTAACCGGGGGCGATGTCGGTGGTGAGGGGCCCGAGGGTGTAGAAGGGGGCCTCGTGGCACCACTCCAGCTGCTTGGCCATGTTTTCCTCGATCATGTGCATGGGGACGTGACCGGGGCCTTCGTTCATGACCTGGACGCCTTTGGCCCAGGCGCGCTGGGTGAGCTCGCCCTGGACTTCGAGTTCGCCGAACTGGGCCTTGTCATTGGCATCGGCAATGGAGCCGGGGCGGAGGCCGTCGCCGATGGAGAAGGAGACGTCATAGGCGGCCATGATGTCGCAGATGTCATCCCAGTGGGTGTAGAGGAAGTTTTCCTTGTGATGGGCGAGGCACCACTTGGCCATGATGGAACCGCCGCGGGAGACGATGCCGGTCATGCGGGAGGCGGTGAGGGGGACGAAGCGGAGGAGGACGCCGGCGTGGATGGTGAAGTAGTCCACTCCCTGCTCGGCCTGCTCAATGAGGGTGTCGCGGAAGAGTTCCCAGGTGAGGTCCTCGGCCTTGCCGTTCACTTTTTCCAGGGCCTGGTAGATCGGCACGGTGCCAATAGGCACGGGGGAGTTACGCAGGATCCACTCGCGGGTGGCGTGGATGTTTTTGCCGGTGGAGAGATCCATGACGGTGTCGCCGCCCCACTTGGTGGCCCAGCGCATTTTTTCGACTTCTTCCTCAATGGAGGAAGCGACGGCGCTGTTGCCGATGTTGGCATTGATCTTCACCAGGAAGTTGCGCCCGATGATCATGGGCTCCAGCTCAGGGTGGTTGATGTTGGCCGGGATGATGGCGCGGCCGGCGGCGACTTCCTCGCGCACGAATTCGGCGGTGATTTCATTGGGGATGCGCTGCGGGAAGCGGCCGAAGATGCCGGGGGTGTACGGATTTCGGAGTCCGGAGTCCGAAGTTCGGAGGGATTCTTGGGCGGAGCCGACGTGCTGTTTGTCGAGGCGGTTGCGCAGGATGTCGTCCTTCAGATCGGCGATCTGGGCGCGGCGCATGTTTTCGCGGATGGCGATGAACTCCATCTCCGGGGTGATGATGCCCTGGCGTGCGTAGTGGAGCTGGGTGACAGGGGTGCCTTTGCTGGCGCGCAGAGGGCGGCGCTGGGCGTTGATGGGGGCCTTGAGGGGGCTGAGCAGGCCCTCGCGCTTCAGGGCGGCGTATTCGGCGTGCTGGTCGGAGAGGTAGCCGTTGTCGCGGGCGTGGACAGTGCGGCCTTCGTATTCTTCGACATCGGCGCGGGCTTCGATCCAGGTTTTGCGCAGGGCGGGCAGGCCGGTTTCGACGGTGCCTTTGTAGTCGGGATCACCCCAGGGGCCGGAGGTGTCATAGACACGGACGGGGGCGTTTTCTTCGATCTGGCCGTTGAAGCTTTTGGTGGGGCTGAGTTTGATCTCGCGCATGGGGACGCGGATGTCTTTGTGGATCTGGCCTTCCACATAAACGCGGGAGCTGTTAGGGAGCTGGTCGCTGGAGTGGGGTTCGAAGGAGTCTTGGGTGGCGATCATGAGAAGAAGGGGAAGGGGAAGTTGAGGGCTCGCTGCCGCGAGCGTTGAGCAGTGGCTGAGCTTTGTTGAGCGGTGGCTGGAAGGCGGAAGGCGGAGGCAAACGTTGGCGGTTGTTGGCCGTGGTTTGCGGTTGTTGGCGGTGGTTTGGGGGAGGGAGCCGGGGAAGTTGAGTTGAGGGCTCGCAAGCGAGCGTTGAGCGATGGCTGAGCTTTGTTGAGCGGTGGTTTAGGGGAAGCGGGGGAGCGGGCCTGGAGGCTTTTGCAGGCAGGAGTGCCTGCATCACTTGGGGCGGTGGAGGAATAGGATGATGAATGGTGAATGCGGGCCTCTGTGGGCAGGCACTGAAATTCCCCTCCGAGCGACTCCCTTCGACGGCATGACCCGCAATCAGGTTCGGAGGGTTCCCCGCGCTAGCGAGATCTCAGCCCCTGCGGTGGGACGCCCCTGTCGTAACGCTGGGGATATACCGGAAGGGGGAGGGGGTCGTCAAAGCGATATGCGGGGAGGTGGAAGATTTGTGCGGCTGCGGAGGGAGGTCTGACAAAGGATGATATTATGGAAATTCTAATTAATGCTTGAAAGAAGAGGGTGCGCATGGCAAAATACCGGAAATGCTCTCTCCCTGCCGCTTTTTCCGTGGTCATCTCCGGGGCCTGTTTTTGGGCTTGGGGATGCTTTGTGTTGCCGGGCAGAGCCGGGCGGATCTGCTGGAGGACTGGAACAACCAGGCGCTGGCGGCGATCCGGACGGAGGTGGAGCTTTCGCCGGAGGCTTCGCGCACTTTGGCGATGCTGAACACGGCCATCTACAATGCGGTGGAGGGCATCGCGGGAGATCACTATCTTTTCACCAGCGGCAGCTATGCAGGGCCCTCCGGCACGGCTCCGGAAGGGGCGTCCATGGAGGCGGCGGCTGCTGCGGCGGCGTACACGGTTTTGCAGAGTCTGTATCCCAGCATGGGCGGGGACTTTGCCGCGCTGTATTCCTCCCAGCTTTCGGGGATCGCCAGCGGGCAGGCCAAGCTGGACGGCATGAATTTTGGCACGCTGGTGGCTAATGACATTTTGAACTGGCGCTCCGGTGACGGTTCGGGGAATGCCTCGGACCCGGGACTTTACACGCCGGTGGGGACGGTGGGGCATTGGCAGCCGACGGCACCGGCCACGGGCGCGCTTCCAGGGTGGGGCAGTGTGACCACTTTTGCCACCAATGGCACGGCAGGCTATACGGGAAGTCTGCCGGGGGGCAGCATTGCCTCTTACCTGGGGTCGGCCCAGTATGCGCAGGATTTTAACCAGGTGAAGGAACTGGGTTCCCTGACCAGCGGCACGCGTACGGCGGACCAGTTCAACGCGGCTTTCTTCTGGGCTGCGGGGGAGGGGACGATCACCACGGCAGGCATGTGGAATGAAGTGGCGCAGACAGTGGCCGCGAGTGCGGGACTGAGCCTGCAAGACCGTGCCCGCCTGTATGCTGCCATGAATGTGGCCATGGCTGACACCGCCATTGCGACCTGGGAAACCAAGTATGATGTGGATTTTTGGAGCCCGCTGCTGGCGATTGTGAACGGTGAGGTGGATGGAAATGCGGCGACTTTGGGGGATGAAAACTGGGCTGCCTTGCTGGCGGAACTGAGTTCCCCGGCGTTCTTCTCTGAGCACAGCGCGCTGAGCAGTGCGGCGGCTCTGGTGCTGGCCGGTTTCTTTGGGGACAATGTGGCTTTTAACCTGAACAGCGATGTGGATGGCGATGGTGTGGCGGACCTGCCCACGCGGTCGTATGATTCCTTTAGCGAAGCGGCGGCCGAGGCCGGGCTGAGCCAGATCTGGGGCGGGGTTTCTTACGGGTCTGGAAACACGGCCGGTGCGGCCTCCGGAACCGCCGTGGGGCAGTATGTTCTGGACAATTATTTTGCACCGGTGCCGGAGCCTTCCGGCATGATGCTGGTGCTGGCGGGAAGCCTGCTTTTGGGCCTGCGCCGCAAGCATTGAGGCGTGGTGAAGGGCAGGGGCGGCATGAATCCGCTGATAAGTATTGCCTGCTGATCCGTGTACGTTTGCGCGCATTTGTCTGGCCATTGTCCGGTGCATCGCTAGCATCGCGCGCTCCAACCCCACCATGGCCGAAATTCAGTCCCCTCTCGATCGCGCCCGTCGGAAGGCGTTTGTGCGCCTGCTGCCGGTGCTCTTCATCAGTTACATGATCGCCTATGTGGACCGGGTGAATGTCTCGGTGGCGAAGCTGACGATGGTGAAGGACCTGCCGGATTTCACCAATGCGGTGATCGGGTTTGGTTCCACGATGTTTTTCATCGGCTACTTTCTGCTGGAGGTTCCGGGGTCTTTGCTGGTGGAAAAATGGAGCGCGCGCAAATGGATCAGCCGCATCATGGTGACGTGGGGCATTGTGGCGGCGATGACGGCATTTGTGAAGACGCCGAAGGAGTTTTACACGGTGCGCTTTTTGTTAGGCCTGGCCGAGGCGGGTTTCTTCCCGGGGGTCATCATTTACCTGACGCACTGGTTTACCTCGAAGGACCGTGCGAAGGCGCTGTCGCTCTTCCTGGTGGCGACGCCCTTTGCCCAGATGCTGAGCCCTATTTCCAACTTGATGCTGAAGTTCGGCACGGTGGATCTGGCGTTTGGAAACTTGGCGGTGATGCCGAAGATGGCGGGCATGCTGGGCGGCCACTGGGCGCATGCGGCGGAGGTGTTTGGCAATGCCCAGCCGGTGGTGCATGCCAAGCTTCTGGGGCTGGCAGGCTGGCAGTGGGTGTACATCATGTGGGGCATCCCGGCGGTGTTGCTGGGAGTCGGCGTGCTGTGGCTGCTGACGGACCGGCCGCGCCATGCCAAGTGGCTGACGGATGAGGAAAGGGTGGCTCTGGAGAGCGAACTGGAGCGTGAACGTCTGGCGAAGACCAAGGGCAAACGGATGTCGTTGCTGGAGGCGTTTTCGCACCCCAAGGTGCTGCTGCTCTGTCTGGCTTATTTTTGCATCACTATCTGCAGCCACAGCATGGAGCTGTTCATGCCGAGTGTGATCGAGAAATGGTATGATCTGACCCGGGCGAAGTTCACCTGGCTCATTGTGCTGCCGCCGCTGCTGGCTTTGTGCGGACAGCTTTTCGGCGGCTGGAGTTCAGACCGTTTCCAGGAGCGGCGTTTCCATGCCTGCGTGCCCTTGTTTGTCGGTGCGCTGGCCATGCTGCTGGCTCCCATGACGCATGGCAGCCTGTTTTTGACCATGCTCTGTCTCATGGTCACCTTCGCGGGGTTCAAGACTTACATGCCGGCCTTCTGGTCGCTGCCCAGCCTGTTCCTGGCGGAGGCGGCAGCGGCAGGGAGCATTGGGTTGATCAACTCGGTGGGCAACCTGGGCGGGTCGGTGGGGCCGTGGCTGATGGGCTGGCTGGAGACCAAGACGGGCTCCTTTGCCAGCGGGTTCTATTTCCTGGGCTGTTCCATGTTCACCGGGGCGACCATCGTTTTCTTCCTCGGGCTGGGAGCCCGCAAAGCTGCCGAAAAAGACGCTGCCTGACCGTTGGTTGACGGTGCACCGGCGGGGGAAATCCTGCCGGAGCGGGGCGGTTTGACATGGCCCTGGCATCCGGAGTCCAGTTGCAATGAACCGAGATGCGGTTATCTCCACCGCTCTTATGAGCGAAACCAAACTTCTCGTGACCGGCAGCAAAGGGCGCATGGGCCAGGCTGTCCTTCAGGCCGCCCAGGCCCAGAACGTCTCCGTGGGAGCCCAGATTGACGTGGGCGACTCCCTTCCTGAGGCGCTGGCCAAGTGCGACTGCGTGATCGACTTCAGCTCCCACCATTTCACCAAGGAACTGATCGGCGAGGCGCTGAAGCAGAACAAGAGCCTGGTCATCGGAACCACCGGGCATACGGATGAAGAACTGGTGCTCATCAAAGAAGCCTCCAAGACCATCCCGGTGGTGTTTGCCTCCAACTTCAGCGTGGGCGTGAACACTCTCTTCTGGCTGACCCGCAAGGCCACGGAACTCCTCGGCCCTGACTTCGATCTTGAGGTGATCGAGATGCATCACCGCATGAAGAAGGATTCTCCCAGCGGTACCGCACGTACTCTGGTGGAGATCCTGGCAGACGTGCGCGGACTTGAATATGACAAGGACTGCCGCCACGGCCGTTTTGGCGATGTCGGTGCCCGCACTCCGAAGGAGATCGGCGTCCACGCCCTGCGCGGCGGCGACGTGGTGGGAGACCACACGGTGGTGTTTGCCAATGTCGGCGAGCGTGTCGAACTGACTCACAAGGCCAGCAGCCGTGACACCTTTGCCGGTGGGGCTGTGCGTGCCGCACGCTGGCTGGCGGGCAAGCCTGCGGGCCTGTATGACATGCAGGACGTTCTGGGCCTGAAATAAACCAGACAGCTTGATCTGCGGCTTCCACTCCGCTTCACCACGATGATGATGACTGCCTTTGGCATTGCGCTCGGTTCCAATCTTGGAGACAGGCAGGCCAATCTGGAACACGGGGTGGAACTGCTGCTGTCCAGGCTGCCACAAGCAGGCCTGACTGCGGCGGCGGCTCTTTATGAAACCGAGCCTGTGGACTGTGCCCCGGGTACGCAGGCTTTTCTAAACACCGTCATCGAGGTGGAGGCGGCTCTTTCACCGGCGGAGATGCATGCCCACCTGGTGGCCGTGGAACAGGCGATGGGCCGCCCTTCTCAAAGGGAGCGAAACTCTCCGCGTACGCTGGACCTGGATATGCTCTATGCCGGAGATTATATCAGCGAGGATCCGGTGCTCACCGTGCCGCATCCCCGGTTGCACCTCAGACGCTTTGTCCTGGAGCCTTTGGCGGAGATTCGTCCCTCGCTGACACTTCCCGGACAAGACCGGAGCATCTCTGAGTTGCTGGAAACATTGGAAGACTCATCCGACTGTGTTCGCAGCGTGGTGCGGTGGAAGTTTCTGCCTGCAGCTTGTTAGAAACTCGCAACGAAAACCGGAACATTGCGGTCTTCTGTCATCCCGTAGGTGACAGCAGTTTGCTTGCACGTATTTTGAATCTTGATGCCCATGTCTGAGAGCCACGATCTTCCGATTGCCACCCCCATTCTTTACCGTCCGAATGTCGCGGTCATTCTGATGAATGAACGGAACGAGATCTTTGTGGCGGAACGCATCAGCATCCCCGGTGCATGGCAGTTCCCTCAGGGCGGAATTGACGAAGGTGAAGACGCAGAGACTGCGATGTTTCGTGAAATGGCGGAGGAGATCGGCGTGACGCGAGACAAAGTGCAGATGCTGGACCGCCGTGATGGCTACCGTTATGCCTTCGCGAAGGGACGTCTCAAATACGGAATCTACGGGGGGCAGGAGCAGAGCTACTTCCGCTGCCGCTATCTTGGAAAAGACAGTGAGATCAATCTGGCTGCGACTCATCAGGAGTTTGGACAATGGCGCTGGATACGTCCGGAACAGTTTCAAATGAACTGGGTGCCCAAGTTCAAACGGGCCGTGTATCGCCAGGTGTTTTTGGATTTTTTTGGAGTGGAACTTACTCCGGCCACGAATTGAGAAGATTCTCTGTGTCGTCCGTGTCATGAAACCGCCTTCCCGCTCCCCCTCCGCCCGGGCTGTCCTGGGGGCGATGGCGTGGCGGTTGCCTGATGACGACTGGCATTCTCCCTGGAGCTTTGAAGAGGAGTGGATCACTCCTCCCAAGAGGGATGAGAGCGGCCGTCAAACAGGGAATGTTGAGAAGGACAGGACTCTGACGGGAGGCGAGCCTGCTCTGCGACCGGGCAATGTCGCCAGGGCAGGGAAGGGTGGACGGGAGAATCCTTTCGGCCGCCCCGTGCTGCAGTTTGAGCCTTTGGATGATCTCTCTTCTCCCGTTCCTGCTGCTGCCAAAGAGCAGAAAGCGGTCTCTCTGGAAGCCCAGGAGACTGCCGTTGAGGTCTCGAATCCCGTGACAAGGACAACATCGTCCTTGTCAGAGGAGAGCCTGTCGCAAACGCGAAAGGAGGACATCGGGACTTCTGAGGTTCTTGTGAAGGCGCCGCTTCCCGAGAAATCGCCTCCTGTGGAACTGAACATCTTCAAACCCGTGGAGGTGCCTTCCCTTGAAACTCCGCCAGCCAAAGATGAAGAAAGCCGGACAGCGCGGGAAGAGACTCCTAAACGGCGGCCCATTCCCCGCCGGTCGCGACAGTCCTCCTGGGGGACGCTTATTTCTTTGAGCCTGGGTACCTTGGGGTTCACCCTCCTGGCCTGGATCTATCTGCATGACTCGCCCCGGGAGTCCGATGAGGATTTGAGACCGGTGATGGTGGTAGACCAAACGCCGACGACCCGGGCACCTGAGAAACTGAAGGCCTTCTTAACATCCCTTGTTCCGGTGCCGGACGTGGCTTTGCGCAGCCGGCCTGCCTGGCTTTGGGATACGCCGACCCTGGCCGACCATATCCGTGCCAACAGCCCCGCCTTCGACAATCTGCGGGACTTGCTGGAAGACTACGACTGGCATCCGCATCATGCCGACTGGCATCGCGAAGACCTCAGTGAGGGCTTTGCCTGGGAACAGGCCGGCCACCTGCTACAGGCCCGCGCTCTCTATCTGGCACGCCGTGGTGAGGAAGAATCTGCCTTTTCTGCGGCCCTGGACATGGCCCGCCTCAGCCGCAGGCTGCAAGATGTCTGGGCCTGGCCTGGGTACCTGCGCCGTTCCCTGGACATCCAGTCTGAGGCCATGCAGACGCTGGCGGCATTGCTGAAATCCACCCGTCTGGACAGCGCCACCCTGGGGCGTTTCCAGGTGGAGCTTTCGCTGAGCCGTCTGAATGAGGATGCCATGCGGCAGGCCAGCGCGGCTGGCTATGTGCACGAAAAGAAACTCCTGTTGGGACCTTCCAGCGGGGAGTTGCTGGACACGATGCCTGCCGGTCAGCAGCATCCGCGCCCCGCTCGTCTGTTTTTCAAGATGAACGAGACGCTGGGCCTGTTTGCCACGGCTTTCCGGGAGTTGCGCGATGAACTGACCCGCCCTCCTTACACGCGTCTGTCCGTGGGGAGTTCGGCCAGCAGGATCCGGCTCACGGCTCCCAAGTTCTACTATCCGAATTCTGCCGGAGAAGCTTATTTTAGCGACCGTATCGCACCGCTGCTGCAACTTCCTCAGCACTACAGTCTTACCCAGGCAAAACACAGCCTGGTCCGTTGCTTCTTTGCCGTTCGCCGGTATCTGGCCGACCGCCGTTCCCTGCCTCCTGGCTTGCAAAACCTGATGCCGGCGTACCTGGACGAAGTGCCGAAAGATCCCTTTTCTGGCGAAGCTGTGCAGTTTGATGGCAACAAGGGACTTCTCTATTCGGTGGGCATCAATCTCATTGGCGAAGGGGGGCGAGTCACAGTGGTGCCCATGGACGATGACAGGGAGCCTACGCTCGAACTGGGAATTGCCACCGCTGTGGCTGTTCCTGGAAACTGAGGGCAGGAGGTTGATACAGGCGTCCGTCTCTAGGGCGGGAACGCCCTGGAGCCCCGTCTTTAAGCCGGTGCTTTCGGCTTTTCCTAAACCTCGGCGTGTTCCACGGGTTCCCGTGGCGCTCTGCGACACGGGGAAGGGAAGGAGGGACCACCCGGCCTTGAAAGGCTGGACTAGCGGTGCCGCTCTGAGGTTTTGAAACCATTTTCGAGGGACCCCGTCTGAAAGCGTCAGTGTGGGCGCAGCAGCAGATGTCTTGCCCGGAGAGGCTGCTTTAAAGGGTGGTGCATGCTGTGAGATCAGGTTTCCCTATGGCTGACAAGGGTGGGTAAAGGGTGGATAATGCTGACCCGTTCATTTGTAGGGCAATTTGCCGCGCGTAATCCTCTTCTGACTTGCGATATCTCCAAAATGCAGCGTCATTATTGCTGATTTTATCAATTTTATTGTTAATTCCGATTAGATGGCAAATTTACCTCACATCATCCCCTATCCAAATGAGGTGGTGTCTCGAGGGGCCATTTCGGCTTTTTTGCATCAAGTCTGGCCTGATATCAGTCGGCAAAGATGGGAAGACCGGCTGCGCCATTGGTGGGATCTGAACCCTTTTGTCAGGCACGAAGGGCATCTCGGCACGGCAGCGCTGATGAATGGTGAACTGGTGGGCTTTGGAGGCTATATCCCGGCTCGCTTTGCCTGGCAGGGAAATGAAGTCCCGGGGCTTTATACCACAAGCTTTCGGGTGGATCCGGCGCATCAGGCGGCTGCGGTGAAGATGTTCCTGTCGCTGCGGGAGACGATGCAGGATCACGTCATTGTCCATTCAACGGCGCTGCCGCGCATCCAGACAGCGCTGGTGCGGTTGGGGGCCAAGGGAGAGACGGAGGTGACCTGTCATTACGTGGTTCTCGGAAGGTTGGGGCGGCTCCATGGCAGACATCGCTGGCCATCTCTGGACCGCTCTGTCCGGCTGGTTACATCCCTGGATGAAGTCACCCGGGTCGAGCGTCCTTATCAACGTGCCGACAGGCTGGAGAAGTGGACTTCTTTGGAGTCCTTGCGCTGGTATCTCGCCTCTCCCATGCGCAGACACCGGTTTGTAGGGGCGGTGGATGCCGCAGGCGTACTGACCTCTTTTCTGATGCTGGCGGAGCGGTGCCGCCGGGGTGTTTCCACGTGGGACGTGGTGGAAGCTTTTTCAACCCGTGAAGACTATGACGAAGTGCTGGCGCTGGTGGGGTGCCTGGTGCGCTCCCCTGAG
The DNA here is from genome assembly GCA_036405615.1 of Prosthecobacter sp. Lineage (GTDB taxonomy): Bacteria > Verrucomicrobiota > Verrucomicrobiia > Verrucomicrobiales > Verrucomicrobiaceae > Prosthecobacter. The sequence goes on from DASWXG010000812.1 coordinate 11,206, forward strand.
TTGCTGCCGGGACACAAGAGATTGCTGACGGTGACAGATTTTGAGAACGAGCCTGCTTATGCTCACATGCCGGCGCTGGCCCGCCGGCGAGAGAAGGTGTGCCACTATTTTCTGATACCGCCTGCTTTCAGAAATGTCTCCAAGCACACGGTGCTGGCAGAAGGAGACCTCGGGTTATAGACCGGTTCTCAAAAATCCTGTCACTTACCCGGACGGCGGAGCGGCCTCACTGGCGGCGTCAGGCGCTTGTCTGTTATTTCCCAATAGCAGGCGGCGCACCGTCCTTGCCATTGAAGCCGCTGCGCTCGCCGGTTCAAAATGACATTCTTTTCAAGACCCGGTCTAGGCTTGTGAAGCTTTTCACAACCACCGCGAAATTCCTCCTTGCACAAGGTGTGCTGCCATCCGAATACTCAACTGCTCCGAGGCACGGATAGCTCAGTGGTAGAGCGGCTCGTTTACACCGAGTTGGTCGGGGGTTCGAATCCCTCTCCGTGTACCATCTCCTTGAAGGAGATCAGGCCTCAAGGGCAGTCGCCGTCGCTGCCAGGACGCTGTGCTCAAACAGAGACAGCAGTTCATCCGCATTTTGAGGCTGTTCCTCCATCATATGGCGGACTTTGTCGTGGGACAGAAGAGTGCCATGCTGGCGGCCACCATTGGCTGGAGAAAAGACGAGGAAGGCTGGGTCTTCCGACTTGCCTGGAAAGCGCATGCCCCAGGCAGGACGGGTGTTCATGACCTCGCTGAACTCGGCTTCATCCCAGTTGCCACCATTCAAGCCTTCGGTCATCCATACGGTGAGGATGTCTGGCGCGAACTCTTTGAGGTGGTGGCTGGTTTTTTCCAGGAAAAGGCAGACGGGTTCGGCTTCCGCCAAAACGTCTTCAAAGGCTTCCTTGCGGATCTGCGGCGAGATGACGGAGATCACTGCGCCGATATGGGCCGTGGCAAGGGTAATGAGATGCAGGTCTGGACTGTGCCGCAGCACGGTGACCACTTTGTCGCCGCGAGATACGCCGTTCTGCTGGAGCCAGGTGGCAATGCGAAGCACGCTCATCCAGGCCTGTTCGCAAGTCAGCTCCATGCCATCCACAGTCAGCGTGGTTTCAGGGCTGCGCTCGGCTGCGTCTGCAAGAAATGCTGTCAGATGAAAGGGCCCTTGGCGCATATTGCTCCGCCAAGGAGTGAGTCCCGCATTCAATTCTGGAACAGCTAGCATCATATGGATTTTATAATGGATGTGAGGGTTAGCAAGCCTTTGTTATCGGATTTAT
>DASWXG010000813.1:0-6132 GCA_036405615.1 Prosthecobacter sp.
GAGTTTCTGGTGTCACCTCTTCACCCGTGGGCGGGCAAGACCCCGAAGATCCGGGATGCCTCTTCAGAGACTTTCATCGTCTCCAGCCGGGGCAGCCTGAACTTTGCCATGATCCAGGAGTTCTTCCTCAAACAAGGGGTGCGCCTCAATCACTTCATCGAGCTGGGCAGCAGCGAAGCCATCAAAGAACTCGCCAAGCTGGGTCTGGGCGTGGCCATTGCCGCACGCTGGATCGCGCGGGCCGAGGTGGCTGCCGGTCAGCTGGTGCCCGTTCCTTTGCCCAAAGCACGCCTGCGCCGCAAGTGGGTGACTTCCGCAGTCAAGGGGCGGCCCCTGAACCTGGCGGAACGGACCTTCGTGGGTCTCTGCGAGCAGGTGGGCAAGCTCATGCAGTGAGTCTTCTTTTGGCCTAACGGGAAGTTGTGTAGAGGCAGGCCGTGTGCTGGTTCAGCAACTTTTCGGCGATGTCTGCCACGGTCTGGATGTTGGGCGGGGATTCCAGCATCTGCCGTGCCCTGAGAACGGCCACGCCCATCTCAATGTTAGAAACACCGGGCCTGCGCTGCCGCAGTTCGTCAAAGACAGCATCGTCAGAGCTGTCTGGCTGAGGCCAGGTGTAAAACGGGTGCCTCACGGAGTGGCTGGAAAGGATTTCCGGATCGTTCATGAAGGGCAGGGAGCGGAGGGGAAGTGTTAGCGGGGTTGCTCAGACCGGATGTAAGCGGCCATCACAGAGCCGACGCCCGCGATCATGAGCAGGATGCCCACAGCGGTGAGCGTGATGGTGAAGAGCAGCACAAAGCCGAGCAAAAACATGGCGGCACCTGATGCCATCCAGGTCCACCGGGAAGCCTCGGCGGGACGCTTTGATGAATGCGTTCTCATGGCAGCAATGGGGTGATGCAAGTGTTGCAGCCCGCCTCCGGAATCCGAAGGAAGCAGCCTGGCAATAAGTCATGCCGCTCCGCTTGCGTGTTTGAGGATCCGGCCTGCAAACCTTGCTAACAAGGGATCGCTTTAAAGCCGGCCCTTGGATGCCTGGCGGTCACCTCAATCTGCATCCAACCGCGTTTCAGGAGCCTTCAGAGCGGCTCCTTTTCACCACCCGTAGTGGTAGTAGATCACCAGCAGCTGCTTTTTGGCGATGGCAGCCTCCACCGCCGCCCGTTGTTTTTCCGTGACATTGAGGCCGAGTCCCATCATCCCGTCCGGCCCGCTGCCTCCGGAGATAAATTTGACCACGGCACTCTTCAGGAGCGGCGTCATCGTTGGAGACGCCCCGCCGCTGGAGCGCAGTTCATAGAGATCGGCTGTTGCCATTTCCTGGGCCAGACGCCAGCGCCGTTCCGCCTCTTCCTGGTCCAGGCAGTGGTAGCAGGCGCTCTTGGGAAATTTGAACTCATGGACCGACGGTCCTGTCTGCGCGGGTTTCGTCGGCTCTGCGGCGGGGAGTTTCCAGAAGGCCAGCAGGGAGAGCACAAAGACTTTCCACAGAGGCAGGCTGGCACGCAGGCAGGGAGAGAGGGGCATGATCTGGGAGTAGGGATTAGGCCATTTGGCCCCATGTTCAACCGGAACACCAGGAAACCTTGCATGGAGGACCTTCCCAAAAAAGAAGAGCCGCCAGGAGGGCCACCCCAATGTGGCCCAGCCTGACGGCGGGTTTTTTGAACCCCGGGGAAGAGCGGACCGTGAACCGTCCTCCCCGGAACCAAATCGTTTTACAGCGGGTTGCCGGTTTCTTTGAACACGATGCTGAAATCAATATTGAAGCTGTCGTTGCCGTCCGTGGTGTTGGGGCCCACGCCAACATAGATGGTGTCTCCAGGCTCCAGATAACCAATGTTGCCGTCAAAGGCGATGGTGCCTGCGGCAGGATACGTGCCGCTGAAGGTGTTGGTGAAGGTCACTCCGTTGTCGATGTCTTTGTAGACCACCACCTGCCCGCCGTTGCCGAGGGCGCTGCCCTGGGTCACGAAACTGCTGTTGATGCCATAATAACCGGCCAGCTTGACGGTATAACCAACGATGGCAAAACGGTCCACCGTGGCCCCCTGGGCGGACCCCTTGCCCGGGTGGCCGCCGGTGGAGGAGAAGGAGCCGTAGGAGCAGTAGCTGGTGGTGTCCGGGAACACGAGGCCATTGGACATGTAGCGGTTGGCGGTCGGACTCCAGTTCAGAGACACAAATCCGGACGGGTCGCTGATGGCCGAGGCGGCGTTCCAGGAGTAGCTCCAGCCGGGCAGGGGAGACACGGGCTTGAAGTCATCGCGGTAATCAGCCACCACGCGGGTGGCGTTACCAGCCACTGTGAAGGTGAGGGTGGTCGTGGTGCCTCCGGCCGGGGTTGCCTTGATGGTATGGCTGCCAGGAGCCAGTGTGGCTCCCTGGAGAGGGTTGCCTGAAGTACCAAACACAGCGTAGGGCGGCACCGGGCGTGTGTTCACTGTGCCAGTGTCATACTGCATGGCCACACTGCCCTGGGCGCTGTTCAGGTTGGCGCGAATGGTCAGGTTGGTGGTCCCGAGGCGGGCGGGGTCCACTGTGGCACCTGCGGTCAGTTGCATGAGGTCACGTCCGGTATTGGCGTCCACCACGGTGAAGGTCTGCACGGCGGCCGGACCGGTGAAGGAGGGCAGCATCCATTCATCGATCAGCTTGCCTGTGGCGGTCAGATCTGTGGTTACGGAAGGCTGGCCGGTGGTGTCAATGAGGCCGGCAGGGATCCGGCCATAGATGCGCTTCGGCGGCTGCATGGGCTGGCGGCGGTTGTCATTGGCAGCCGTAAAGGTGTTGTCCCAGGTGATGGCATCCAGGTCCAGTCCGGGCTGTCCGGCGGTATGGTGGCAGGTGAGGCAGAACTGGTTCTGCACCGAGTGCGGACGGGGTGCATTGAAGAAAAGCGGACCTTCCGGGAAGTGGATGCTCTGCCGTACCGAAACCGTGCCTGCGGGGATGTTGCCGCGGTGCACGCCATTGTCAGCCTTGTAGTTGTAGAAGCAGGCGTAGCGCGGGTGGGTGGCCTCGCCGTTGTTCTTCAGCACTTTGGTGATCTCGTCATGAGCCCAGGTGGGGAAGCGGTCGGCAAACTTGGTCTTCCACTCGCCGGTGTAGGCGGTGGGGAGGCCGACCAGGGTGCCCCCGGCATGGTTGCAGGCGGTTTCATAGTCCACAGCATGGGCGATCATCTTGAACTCATCCATCCAGCCGGTGAAGCCGGTGACGCTGCTGCCGGAAGGTTTCCCCAGGGTCAGCTTGCCCACGGTGGGCTGGAAGAGGGAGGTGTAAATGTCCTGCCAGCGATGGAACAGGATGCCGTTGAGGTGGAAGTCCACCTCAGTTCCGTTCTTGCGCACCTGGAAGGCCAGGTGGGCCCAGCCGGTGTCAGGAAGCATGTCGTCCATGGCGCTGGCAGGCGTGGTGACGCTGACCGGTGGCAGGGTGATCTTGCTGACGATGGTGCCGGCAGCATTGGCATAGAAGATCTGGCGGCGGCCGCTGAGGCGGATGGAGGTGCCGTCCGGGAAGGTGACGAGACGGCGCTCGACGGCATCATCAGCCGTGCGGCAATCCACAAACAGGCCGATGTACCAGTCCTTGGTGCTGATGCTTTGAGGTTGGGTGAGCACATTGAACTCCAGGCCGATGTTGCCGTTCATCCAGAAGCCCTTGCCATGCACACCGCCGGTGGCGGCGGGTTCCAGGCGGCCGTTGCCGATCACAAGGCCGTGCTTCGGCACCACCCAGCGGGTGGCCTCCGGGGTCGCTGCGTTTTGCAGCTTCACCGGGTTGGAGAAGGTGTTGGTGCTGGTGTTCCAGCCGCTGTGGTGCGTGTAATAGTTCTGCCCGGTGCCCGAGTTGTTGAACGTGAGCAGGCCAGTCATGTTGGCGATGATGAACGCATCCGGATCCAGGTAGTCGTCAAAGGCCAGTTCGTCCGTCTGCTTGCCGTTGGTGATGGTCCAGGCCACATCGCGAAGGCTGATCGGCTTGAAGTGGTCGCGGTAGTTCAGCAGATTCTCCAGCGAGTCAATGATGTTGCCGTTGTCGTTTTCACCCACAGGCATCTGCTTGGTGGCGCGGCCAAAGCCCAGGCGCAGCCAGCCGTTCTCCGTGCCCAGCGGCCCGGTATTCGGCTGGAAGAGGCTGACCATGCGGGATTGCGGCCCCATGGTCGTGTCGCCTGCGCCCACGGCGTAGTCCATGTCATTGTTCAAGTTGTCGAACTGCACCAGCTTGCCGTGGGTCCATAGGCCGATGATGGACAGGCACTGGTGTTTGCCGCCGTCTTCAGCATCATAGATGGGCGTCTCTTCCGGCACGCCGGTCTGCGGATAGCGGCTGTTGTTCCAGCTGCCGCCTGAGAGGTAGTGCAGACGGTCAAACCCGGCCTCGATGACGAGGTTTTTGGCATGGCGGTCCATCCAGGGGTAGGAGCCGCCAATGTCTTCGCCATCCGGGATCAGGTTGCCTTCGGTGTCGCGGAAAGGATGGCGGGCAAAACCGAACTTGGTGTTGATGCGGGTGTCATACGGCGCGTGCGTGATGGGCACCGGATTGGTCCACTGGCTGGCATCAGCCGTGTTGCCAGTAGGGTAGTAGCAGTACACGATGTCGCACCCCTGCGCTGTTTTGGCCACGCCGGTTACGGGGTCTGTCCAGGGCATGGAAGGGCAGCCGACACGGACCACGAGGAGGCGTCCGTCACCGACCACCATGGGCTCAAACGCCCCGGCCTGGAAGGTGAACTCCGGGCTGGCCGTGGTGGTGCCCGTCTTGGTGATGGAGGTGATGGCGGCCGTGGTCGTCTTGGGGTTGCTGACAATGACCCGGATCGGCGTCACAAAAAACTGGGTGCGTGCAGTGGCACCTGTACCCGTGTTGCTGGTGACGCAGACCTTCAGGTCATAGACATCCTGGCCGCTGGCGTTCACCGTGGGAGGCAGGTCGTCCCACAGGCTGGCGTGGGACACACCCTTCACCCCGTCTGTGTATTGCTTGGCACTGGCCCCGGCGCTGGCGAAGCCGTCCATCCACTTGAAAGAGGTGCTGCTCATGGTGTGTGAGCCTGGAGCATTCAGCAGGAAAGGCTGAGTCATCTTTTCCGGCATCATCAGCGCAAAGCGCGGCGTGCCACCCTCCGTGCCGCCGCCTTCCACGATGACGCCTACGCGTCCGTCCATGGAGACCCGCAGGCCTGGAATGTGCGGGCGGGTAAAGCTGCTGTTCAGGTAGGTCGTCCCCGAGTAGTTCTTTTTGACACCGGTGACCTCACGCCAGATGGCGGGAGATTCCGGTATCGCTTGCTGGCTCATGGCGGGCAGGGCTGGCAGGCAGGCTGCCAAAGCGAGTGGTCGCATCCAAGGTGTGGTCATTGGCAAAGGGTGGTTGGTTGGTGCTCGGAGGATATGAAAGCACCCCTCCTGCGGCTTGGATGATTCGCCTGGAAATTGGAACATTTCGCCCGGACTTGGCCTGAAAGAACTGCACCTGGTATGCCGTTCTGCGGGCAGCCTAACAAAAAGAATGTTTGGTTCTGGGGCGCGGTCCTCTCTGCCTGCCTTGCCGCTTCAGGCCCGGTGCCGCTGGCGGTAGGCCACCGGTGCGTCGTGATACTTGACCTTGAAGCAGCGCAGGAGGTGGCTCTGATCTGCAAAGCCGGTCATGTGGGCGATCTCCGCCACGGACGCATCGGTTTCTCTCAGCAGTTTCGCAGCGCGTTCCACACGCACCTCACGGACATATTGGGCAAAACCCCAGCCTGTGGTCTCTTTGAAAAAACTGCGGAAGCGGCTGGTGCTCATGCCTGCCGCCCGCGCTGCCGCAGGTTGTGACACGCTTTCATGCGCATGCAGGGAGACATAGTCCAGCGAGCGGCGCAGCCTCTCCTCCCGGATGCTGCGGTCACCGTGAGGGGCCTGGGGTTCAGGGCTCGCAGCGAAGGCCTGGCGCAGCTGGAAGAGCAGCGTGGTGAAGTGATACTTCAAGGTCACCCACCGGTCTTCTTCCGCCTCGCTTTCGCCGAACCAGGTTTGCACCAGATGAAGCAAGGCCTGGTGAACGGCAGATGCGGCAGGCGCGGTGGATTTGAGCAGTGGCAACACCCCGTTTTGACGGCGGTCCCAAGGGGCC
>DASWXG010000814.1:0-1728 GCA_036405615.1 Prosthecobacter sp.
TTCCAGGTAGGTGCCGTCTTTCATCACCTGGGTGCCGTCGTTGAGCGTGATGGTTTCCTTCAGCTCGGTGGTTTCGCCGTCCTTCATGATCCACACTTTGCCATCTTTCATGGCGATGTGGTTCAGCTCAGCCATCTTCTCGGCTTTCTTCTCAGCCTGTTTTTCCGTCTTTTCATCAGCGCCGAAGCTGTTGGAGACCAGGCAGAGGCTGAGGCAGGCAAAGGCAAGGGATTGAATCAGTGTTTTCATAGTGGTGGTTAGGTATGGGAAGTCCGCAAGGCATCTTCAGGCAGAGGCCTGCTCAATGCCTGCGGACTGTGTTATTCGCCACCTTCCCAGGACGCGGCTGTATTCTTTTCAAAAATCCTGCCGGGCAGAATAACTAATTGTATATCCACTGCATTTCCGTCCGTGTGACTCTGCCTTCAGGCCGTAGGATGCGGACTGCCGCGCAAGGCCAGGGTTGTATTCCGCCGCCGCCCTGCTTTATGCTGCGGCCTTTCCCCGCCTATGTCCCGGCCCCGCATCATCACACTGGACGTGCTCCGCGTCATCGCCATCTGGCTGGTCATGTGCATCCATTCGCCGGTGGCGTCAGACATGCAGGCAACCCCGGGCATCTGGTTCATCAAGGACTTCATTGCCTGCGGTGCAGTGCCCGTTTTCTTCATCCTTTCCGGCTGGCTGGGCGCGGCCCGGCTGAATTCGGAGACAGTGGGAGCCCGCGCCTTCTTTGCCGAAAAGTTCCGCACACTGGCAGTACCCTATCTCTTCTGGAATGCCCTGGTTCTCGCCCTCGTACTGGCCGCCAAGGCCGCCGGCATGGACAGCCTAGTGCGTGGCGGAGGCGCTTATTTCAGTGTGGACCTCACCCCGTCGTCCCTGCTGGCAGCGCTCCTGGGCATCGGCCGTCCGCCCATCGTTTATCAGTTCTGGTTCCTGCGGGATCTCATCCTGGCGGTCATCGCCGCCTTCGCCATCTGCCGCTTCCTCCCGCGCATCCCCCTGCTGCCATGGCTGCTGTTCCTGCTGCCGCACCCTCTGGCACCTTCCGTGGGTTATTATTTGTTAGGCCATCAGCTCGCGGACGTGGTGACGCCGGATCGCTTTCCCCGTGCGCGCGGTGCAGTGCTGTATGCAGCGGGCTGGGCATTGATCGGCACCGGCCTCATGAGCAGTTTCCTCAATGTGCCGCATCCCTTGCTGCCGCTGGGTAGCGCCGCATTCATCTTCATGGTGGCGCTCATTGTCGAAAGGCTGGGCGCTGCACGCCCGCTGGCCGCCCTGGCCCCGGCGGTCTTCTTTGTTTACGCCACACATGAGCCGCTGCAAACCCTGCTGGGCCGCGTTTGGGAAAAGCTGCAATGGCCCGGCTACGGCACGTTCCTCTGTTTTCTGGCCGTGCCTGCCATCGTCTTTCCGCTCTGCACCACCGCCTTCTGGCTGGTGAAAACCTGGACACCCAGGCTTGCCTCCATCATGACCGGAGGCCGCTGATCAGAGAGGCTGTTCTGCGGGGAAACGGCCTGCCGTTTACAGACGCTCTACGCAGGCGGTTTATAACCCACGCTCCTCACGGCCGCCGGCCTTTCATTTCCACCAACCGCCCCAGCAGCGCGATGTTGGGCAACGGCACCGGTGGCACTTGGGCAGCCGCTCTCCGGGCCAGTTCCAGATTCAGCGCCGCCATTTCCGTGGGCCTCCCCTTGCGCAGATCCTGCAAGGTGG
>DASWXG010000815.1:0-14551 GCA_036405615.1 Prosthecobacter sp.
CGCTGGCAGGACATTGACAGGCTGCTCACCGGCAGCCGAAACCTGCCCGTTTCCCAGACCTTTCTTCACATTTGGAAAGCCCGCACCGCCGACCGTCTGGACCAGGGCATCCAAACCGTGCGCCACCACCTGGAGGCAGCCTTCGCCCAAACCACCGGTGGTCAGGAAGAAAGCGCCGCCCAACTGACCGCCACCACTGCTGAGGAGATGAACCAGTGGGATCTCGCCGCCCGCTTTTACCGCGACATTGCCGGACTGCACCCGCTGAGCCGCAGCGCCATGCTGGAAAAAGTCTATGCCATGGCCTTGCGTGGTCGCGATACGGATACCGCCCTCACTGCCACCCGTGAACTCGCCGCCCTGCACCCGGACAACCGCATCTTCAGCCAGCGGTTCACCTACCTGCAACTCCTCGCCGGACTGGATCTCGAGGGATTGCAGCAAAACCTCACCCGTACCGGGGACCCGGAAAAAACCGCCACCAGCGCCCTTCTGAAAGCCCTGGCCGCCTACCGCTTGCGTGATGCTGCCGCCATCCGCCAGCACCTCACGGACCTCAGCCCCGCCACCGCCAGCACCGATTTCCCCCCTGGTCTCAAAGCCATCTTCGCCGGTCTCCTGGCCACCACCGGCCAGACCGCCGAAGCCTTCCGTCTTGCGGTAACAATCCCCGCGCCCCTCCTTCTGCCCGAAGAACTCCGTTTCCTCAAACGTGCTCTGTAGCTAAGCGCATTTGCCCCACACCAAACTGTCATCCCGGCAGCAGCGAAGCCAATGCATGGCAATCTCCATGCACACACGCCCAGCGTCCGCCCAGCCCTTCGGCATTGCAGGCAGCGGCCTGACTGGCAAACCGGGCGCATTTGACAGCAGGCCAGCCCTCCAGCCAGCCGTGTAAAAATGCCCCATGGTAGACATCCCCGCAGCCCGTCGTATCCACCACCGCCGCCGGGAATGCAGGCTGGTGAAACACCGGCTCACCAGGCACCCAGACATGACTGCCTTTCACACCATCCGTGATCACCACGCACTGGGCCGGTGCCCTTTGCAAAGCCGCCAGCAGCGCGGGCAGGTCATCGTTCTTATCCACTCCCGCATAAGCACGAGCAAAGTCGCGCGATACTATCCGCACGTGGCTGGCCTCCACCAGATCTCGCAAAGAGTCTCGATAGCGTCCGGCACCGCCATCAAAAGAAATCGTGGCCCCGGTCGTACGTGCCAAACTCACCGCTTCCCGGGCGGCGGATTCATGCCGACCGTTCAAGTGCAGCAAACGCGCTCCGGAGATCAGCCGACGTTGGGTTTCGTCCAATGAAAGATCCCCGCATGTGGCGGGCAAAAAGGTGATCTGGCGGGCACCATCGTCCTGCCGCACCATCACGACTGCGCTGGCAGAACGGACATTCCGCACCATTTGCAAAGCGGCCGTGTCAACGCCGTGACGCTCAAGCCCGAACCGGATGAGGCGGCCGGATTCATCGTCACCCACGACGTCGCACAATGCCACCGGGTGCCGGCCCAAGACCGATAGTACGCAAAGAGCGGTGGCCACAGGACCACCGCCCATTTGAACGTGTTGCAGAGCTTGAACCACTCCTTCCTGACCGCTGAACTGGGGCACCAGCCAGAGGTCATCCAAAGTGGCTGCTCCGATGCCCACCACAGACGCTGCAGAGTGCTGCATGAGGTCTGCCTGCAGTCAGGATTGGAGAGAAAAAAAAGGAGAATCTGAAAGTCCGGATCAGCCAGACTCAACAGAGCCTGGCTGAAGCAGCAGGAGCATCAGAAACCGGCGCCACCGCTCTTGGCGATGAAATTCAGGGCCAGAACGGCAATGGAGAGAAGGAAGACAACCCAGGCAAAAACCATAAATCAGAAAGCTGAAGGATTAACAAAAAGTCCGTCAATTCAATTCAAAACCGCGCCTTACTGAGGAAGCGCAGGCAGGTGACCGCCGGTGATGAAATTGTTGCTCCAGCTCTTGTCCGCATTCAGGGACTCCCATTTCACGGCCACCGGAGGCGGCACCATGATGGGGGAGTCGGCGCTGGAACTGACGCTGTCGCTGCCAAACATCTGGACCACGAGAAGAACAACGGAGAACAGCAAGCACACCACGGACAGCGGCATCAGGCCTTCTTCAGGGTCCTTCTCTTCGTAGAACTGCTGGGAATCTGCCGCAGCGGTACGCTTCACCGGCGCGCTAGGCGGTGCGGAGATGCTGGGGCGGGACATGGGCTGCGTCTGCTGCAGTTTCACCGTTGCCTTGGGCAGAGCACCCGTGCCAGCGCCAGGGGCGGCGGCCAGAGGAGCGGTACCGGCAGGACGTGGCGCGCTGACGCCAGGCTTCACTGGACCAGCCTTCAAAGGAGCGGTGGTGGCACCGGTTTCAACACGAGGTGCGCCAGGAGCGACTGGAGCCGCGCCAGGGGCCACGGGCGGAGCGCCTGGAGGTCGGGGTGCGCCAGGAGCGGAGGGCACGGGCGGACGGGCCATGGCAGGCGGGGCACCAGGAGCCACAGGGGCTGCCGGAGCACCCGGCGGGCGCGGAGGAGCCGTTGGAACGGTGGCGGCGGGCGGCGGGCCCAGAGGACGCGGAGCTGGAGGCGCAGGCGGCGGCGGGGCGCTAGGTGCCGGAGCGGCCACCACAGGCACAGCAGCGGTGGTCTTGCGGGAAACATCCACCGGAGCCGGAGGCAGCTTCACCGGGGCCGTTGCCGACTTAGGCGCAGGCGGTGGCAGCGGAGCGGAAGGCAGCTGGATAGGAGCCGTGGAACGCTTTGGCGTAATGTCAGGCGCAGGAATCCCCACGGACACTGGCAGCACCGGGGACGTGGCCTCGCGTGGCTGAGTGGCACCAGCCCCGGGACGCGCACGCAGGGTGATGCGCACGGTTTCCTTTTTCAGAGGCACAGCAGCCGTCTTGGGGGTGCTGGGCGGGGGCGGGGTGGGCGTATTTTCGGATTCGCTCATGATGACGGGAAAAGCTGCAATATTACTGAATTACAATTTATTTAGCGGGAACGGGGCTTTTGCGTCAATGCCATTCCGCTTGGAGCCGCGTTAAAAGAGCTTCACAGAAACTTTTTCAGCCGCTGCGCCACATCGGCCTCCAGGCGGCGCACATACCCCAGGGTGTATTCTTCCACGTCAATCGTGTCATCCTCCACCAGCGGCGTCAGGTCCATGGCGAAGGTCAGCAGGCTGGTCTTGTCCGTGGTGTGGGAGTCAAAATAGGTCGCATTGGCATGCCGCAGGCCTTCTTCCGCCAGGTCATAGCGTTTGCCACCGCTGATCTGGCTGTCAAACACGCCCAGCAGCGGGCGCAGCAGATGCGGGTGCTTGTCCACCCACAGCATGGCCTTGTCCTCATGCAGCAGCCAGTCCAGTTTGCGCCAGACCTCGCAACCATAGACTTTTTTCGGCCGCTTCTCTGGGGATACGGCTCTCAGCGCCTCCAGGCAGCGAAGGAAGGTGGCCACGTGGGTGTCATGACGGTCACAGGGGTTGTGCACGTACAAAATCTGGGGCTGGGACTCTTCCAGAATGAACTTCAAGTCCTCCACCACGGGACCGTTGGGCTGCTCCTTCACATCTTCACTGGGGTAACCCAACTGGGCCATGAAGCTGTATTCGCCGACGTACGCTGCCTTGCGCTGTTCGATCAGGCGCACCTGCTGCATCTCGTCATCCGTGTAGTTTTCATACGGCCCTTTGCGAGGGCTGCCGGAGCCGTCCGTCACCACCACCCCGCCAAACCACAGGTCCTTGCTGTGGAAACACTCTGTAATGCCGTGGTAGGCTGCGATCTCCAGGTCGTCCTGGTGGGAAACAATGCCCAGGTGGGTCACCCGGCGCAGGGAGGTCAGGGCTTCGGTCTGGTCCGGGATGAAAACGTCGTGTTTGGGGTGTCTGAAGGTCACATTTCACCTAAAGCGCAAAGTGCGAGACCGTGCAATCACAGTCCTCCTGAAGAACCGTGTGAACAAATCTGCAACCATTTGCATCCGAGTGTGTTGATAGGTCGCATGACCGCCGCTAGCGTCGTCAGCCTCTTGCCCACCCTCGTCATGCCGGAACCGGAATGGCCTGATTCTCCTACCCCGATCTCCGCCCATGCAGCGGCAGCCGGCGTCCCTGCGGACGACGAGGAGAACGTGCGCCTCATGCTGCGGGTGCGGGAGGGCGATGTGCGCGCCTTTGAGCGTCTGGTGGATCTGCACCAAAATATGGTCATCGGCACCGCTTTCCGCATGTTGGGAAACTCTGAAGACGCCCACGATGTGGCCCAGCAGGTCTTCCTCCGTGTCTGGAAAAGCGCCCCCCGCTACGAGCCCACCGCCAAGTTCACCACCTGGCTCTTCACCATCCTTCGCAACCTGGTCTTCAATGAAACCCGCCGCCGCACCCGCCGCCGCGAGATCCCCCTGGAGCAGGAGGATGACGACCACGCCCCGCAGCAGTTTGCCGACCATACCGCCCCGGCGGCAGACCAGATCACCCAGCAGGAGGAACTGGAAAAAGCTTTGGACAAAGCAATCGCCGCACTGCCGGAAAAACAACGCCTCGCCGTGGTGCTGCGCCGCCACGAAGAACTGCCCTATGAGCAGATTTGCGACATTCTCAAGATGTCCCTCCCCGCCGTGAAGAGCCTGCTGTTCCGTGCCCGGGCCGAACTGAGGAAGCACCTCTCCGCCTACCTGGGCGAGGAACCCTGATCTTCACTCCCGCCGACTTCCCCGAAAGAAAACGGGGTTCTTCATGAACGGGCCCGTCAAATGACAGAGGGATGCTCCCGCATCGTTTCCACAGCACTTTTCCAACATTTCTTTCCCGCACCATCGCATGAAACCCGCCCTGCCTTTCACGCTCCTGCTCCTCGTCACCTCCACGGCCGGGCTGTCCGCCCAACAACCTTCGGAGCCAGCCAGGAAAAAGAAACCCGCCGCGGCCACCAAGGAGAAGGGCAAAGAGGGCCCCGCCACACCCGCAGCAGCACCGGCAACATCTGCCTCTGAAACCAAGCCCGCGCTGCCCGCAACCGAAGACGAACGCCTTTCACGCGCCTTTGCGCGGTTCGATGTCAACAAAGACGGCAAGCTGGCCAAAGAAGAGCTTCCTCCCAAACTGCGGCCTAACTTTGAACGTGTTGACACAGACAAGGACGGCTCCATTTCCCCGGCCGAGCACAAGGCCGTCCTTGCCGCTGCCGCCCGAGGGGCCCAGCGCCCTACTGGTGCGCCCCCGTCCGGAGCACCGCCGGTGCGGCCTGTTCCGGCTGGGGTGGAGGCCAAACTGGATCTTGCCTATGCAGGTACGGACAATCCCCGGCAGAAGCTGGACCTCTTCCTGCCCAAAGCCCCGCGCGACAGCAAGCCCCTCCCCGTCGTTGTCTTCATCCATGGCGGTGGCTGGCGCGCTGGCGACAAAAGCAGCGGCACGGCTAACGTGGGCCGCCTGGTGGCCACCGGCGACTATGCCGGTGTCTCCGTGGGCTATCGCCTGACGAACGAAGCCGCCTGGCCCGCGCAAATCCATGACTGCAAGGCAGCCATCCGGTGGATCAAAGCCCACGCGAAGGAATACAACCTGGATGCCGGGAAGATCGCCGTCTGGGGTACCTCCGCAGGGGGCCACCTCGTCTCCATGCTGGGTACCAGCAGTGACGTGAAGGAACTGGAAGGGAACCTCGGCGCGCACCTGGACCAGGACAGCCGCATCACCTGTGTGGTGAACTACTTCGGCCCGGAAAACTTCCTCACCATGGTGCGGCAGCCCAGCAGCATCGATCGCACCCGTGGCCGGGAATACCCCGAAGCCCTCCTGCTAGGCGGCCCGGTGCCCGAGCGCGAAGCCCAGGCCCGCGAAGCCTCCCCCGTCACCCATGTGTCCGCCGGAGATGCGCCCTTCTTCACCGCCCACGGCACCCAGGACCCCCTCGTCCCTTTTGCCCAGGCGCAGGAGATTCATGCCGCGCTGACCCAGGCCGGAGTTCCATCGATTCTTCAAGAGATGACCAACGGAGGTCACGGCTTCCGCAGTGATGTGCTTGATGGGCGGGTGAAACAGTTTCTCGACCTTCACCTGCGGGGCATCCAGTCCACCATCGACAGTTCCCCAATCCCCACCCAAGCTCGCAAATAGACCGCTTGGCAAAGGAAGGTCTGAAACTCCCGTAAAGGAATCCGCCAATCGGGCTCGTGAGCCGCAGAGCGGCCGTAAAAGCCGCCCAGTGTTTCAGGACCGGTTTGCGGGAGCCCCCGCCTCCCTAACAAAAAGGATCACCACAGCAGCACGATTGCCCGTCACTGCACCACCTTCATCCAGCGGCTGCGAAAGTTGCGGTTCTCTTCCATCAACTGGGCAGCCACGGTGGCAGAGAGATTGTGCAAGCCAGTCACACGGGCGAACACAGCAATGCGCTCCTGGCGCAAGTAGTAGTCCGTGCTGTCCGTTGTCTGCTCCGCAAAAGACTGTGCCATTCCCAGCAGCGTCTCAGGGGCCAGCTGTTCCAGCGGCAGTGTCAAAACCCCGCGATCCAGCGTCAGCGTGACCTCATGCAGATCCGCCGCAGTCACCCGCCCTTCCACCGTGCTGCCTTCCGTACGCTGCAGCTTGCCCTCATAACCGCGGGCCGCGATGTCGGCAAAAAGCTGGGTTAGAAAGGCCTGGCCTTGTTCATAGAGATAGCGCTTTCCCTCCAGGGCAGACTGAACCTCGGGAGACTCAAACCGCACGTCTTTCAGCAGTTCTGTCACCCGGCTGTAATCATAGCCCTGCACCAGCGTCGGCAGCACCGCCGCGATCTCGGCCAGCTGGCCCAGTTCGCGCTCACGCAGTTCACGGCCTGCGCTGAGACGTGAGCGCTCCTCATCCATGCGCAGACGCATGATCTGCCCCTTCAGGTCATTTTCACGGCGTGCGAGTGCCGCTTTCAGAGAGCCGCTGTTGCGCAACTTTTCACGCGCTTTCTTCACTGTGGTCAGCGTCGTCTGGCAGGTCTTCAAGTCCTGGGGGGCCGCCAGATTTTGCACGCTGCGCGCCACCTTCAGATCTTCGGCATAGAGACCGAACACCACGCTGTAAGACTGCACCCAGTCCGGTGCCAGTGCGCCCATTGCTGTCTTGGCGTCGGCGAGGTGTTGGGAAAAGTATTCCAGTTCCGACAGCCCCAGCGCAGCATCGCCGAAATGCCACTCCGCCAGCCCTTGGAGCAGGTAGCCCAGGACAGGCTCGCCCCCTGTGGGATAGCCCAGGCTTTCAGGGGCCGTCCCCAGTCCCAGGTTTTGGCTCATGCGGGATCCGAGATCCTTGAAAAAGGACGCCAGCTGGGGCGATACAAGACTGCTGCCTGCCCCGGTGTCTTCAGACATGTTTTTGAGATGCTCAATGGCGTCTTCTTTCTTGCCAATGATGATGCTGCACAGAGCCGCATTGAACCGCGCCCAGTTTAGCGTCGGCTGGCGCATTTCACCCGATTCGATGAGCCGCTGGAACTGGCGCTTCGCTTCCGCAAAGCTCTTTTTCCCCAGCATCGTCTCGCGAGCCTCGATGAACTTGTCCGCCACCGTTTTCCGGCCGGCTACCAGCGTCACGCTTTCCGTGCTCAGGCCCGCCGTGGTGGCGTCCACGGCTTCCGTGATGGCCACTGCAGCGCGGTCGTTGGAGCTCCGCATCAGCCAGCCCACAATGAACGCCAGCACCAGTGCGGCCGCAGCCGCCCCCAGCCAGCGCATACGCCGGCTGCTGAAGCGCATCTTGTATCCCTGCCCCACCAGCCCTTCGGCCAGGCGCAGTTCCTCCACCGTTTCATCGTAGTTTGCGCACCGCTCCTGCGGCCGGAAAGCCACCATGCGGTTGATGACGTGAATGGTGCGCGGGGCAAAGCGCAGGCCGCTGTCTTCCAGCGCCACCCGCTTGCATTTGATCATGCGCAGTTCCTGCACGTTGTTAGACTCCGCCTTGTGCGGCGGGCGTCCCGTCAGCGCGTGAAAGAGCGTGGCCCCGAGGCTGAAAATGTCGCTCCGGTAGTCCTCCCGGTTATCAATGATCTTCTCTGGCGCCACGTAGTAGGGCGTCGCCCAGATCTCGCTGGAGGAATCCGGCCCGCGCTCCACAAACAGCGCGAGACCAAAGTCCACCACCTTGGACGTGCCGGTCTCGGTGAAAAGAATGTTCGCGGGCTTCACATCGCGGTGGATCAGGCCGAGCTGCTGAGCGGCACGCAGCCCCTCGGCCACCTCGCGTCCGATGCGCAAAGCCTCCTCTTCCTTGATGTTTCCCTCCTTGCGGATGCGCTGCTCCAGGCTGCCGCCGTTCACCAGTTCCATCGCGATGTAAAAGTACCCCTGGTCATAACCCACGGAGTACAGCTTGATCACGTTCGGATGGTTCACGTTCGCCGTGATCAGCGCCTCCTGGCGAAACTGCTCCACGCGCACCGCATCGCGGGAATACTGGCGGTTCAGGATCTTCAGGGCGACCCGCCGGCCCAGGGTTTCATCCTCCGCCTCGAACACACGGCTCATGCCGCCTTCACCGATCTGGCGCACGATCATGAAGTGGTCGAACTTCCGCCGCACCCGCACCATCTGGCCGCAAAACGGGCATTTCAGCTTGGTGAACGGCTCCAGCGATGTCACGTCGATCTGGTTCTGGCAGACGGGACAGGTGCTGAGATAAGACTGTTCGGGGGCGGAAATCACTCGGGGGTTTGGACCTTTCACAGGTTGTTTACCTCCATCGCAGAAGAAATGCCAGAAATTACAGATTGCCTAATTTATTCGAATCATAAGAATATGCTGTGGACTGGACCATTACAGAGCAGAGCGACATCGGAACACGGCTGGACAAGCACCTTGCAGGAAGGCTTCCTGACCTCTCGCGCTCGCGCCTGCAAGACCTGATCCGCGACGGTCACGTCACCTTGAACGGCAAGGCCACCAAGGCCAGCGTGGCTCTCAAGGGTGGTGATTCCATCTCCCTCACCATCCCGGAAGCCGTGCCCGTAGAGGTCGTGGCCCAGGACATTCCCCTCGAGATCCTTTTTGAAGACAAGGACATCCTGGTCCTCAATAAACCCCCTGGCCTTGTGGTGCATCCTGCCGCCGGAAATCCGGACGGTACGCTCGTCAACGCTCTCCTTCACCACTGCGACGACCTCAGCGGCATCGGCGGGGAGATGCGCCCGGGCATCGTCCACCGCCTGGACAAGGACACCAGCGGCTGCATGGTCGTGGCCAAGAACGACATTGCCCACCGCCGCCTCACCGAAGCCTTTGCCGAGCGCCGCCTGAGCAAAATCTACCTCGCCGCCGTCAACGGCGTGCCCAAGGAAAAGAGCGGTCGTATCCAAAACCTCATCGGACGCCACCCGGTGGACCGCAAGCGCATGGCCATCCTCTACGATGGGGCTGGCAAAGAAGCGGTGACCGAGTGGGAGCAGCTTTCCATTTACAAGGAGACCGCCCTCATCCGCTGCAAACTGCTGACCGGACGCACCCACCAGATTCGCGTGCACATGAAAGAAGGACTCGGTTTCCCCATCCTGGGCGATCCCATCTACGGTCATCCCAGCCGGCAAAAAGTGCCCACCAAACGCCTGATGCTTCATGCCTGGAAACTGAGCCTGCACCACCCCATCCACAACCAGCCCATGAACTTCGAAGCCAAAGTGCCCGAAGACTACGGCCCGTGGATGGCCCGGTAGCAGTGATCCAGCCAGCATCGGCAGATGCTCTGACATGTCCCCCTTGCGATTGTCACAGCGTCGCAGCCTCGCGCCGTCGAACAGACACGGCGGCGATTTTCAATGACAAGATTTGCCTCAGCGATAATCTTATCATCTAAATAGATTCATCACCTCTGCGATAAATCTATGGGTAACTAACACAACCCATTAGCGAACAAACTCATCTACGAAGTATGAAACGCCGGGAATTCATCCACTATGGCATGGGAACAATTGCTGCGGTCGCTTATTCGCAAACCCCGTCCACCACACAACTGAGGGTACGACAAAGTGCGTTGAAGCTGCAGGCCAACGACCCTCTCTTTGGTAAATATGCCGAAGCGGTGAAAAGAATGCACGCCCTGCCGGCCACAGATAAACGCAACTGGCTGAATCAGGCCAAGATCCACGCAGACCACTGCCCTCATGGGACTGCCGGCTTCCTGCCCTGGCACCGCCAGTACATCTTGTACTTTGAGAAGATCTGTGGCGAACTGATCGGGGATCCTCAGTTCGCCCTTCCCTACTGGGACTGGACTGAAAAAAGCGGCATCATACCGGACGCATTCTTTGACGTTCCCGAACTTAACGTCACTCACTGGAATGATCCGGGCACATATGAGTCGGAAGGCTGGGGGCCTGTTGACTCCATCAGCATCCGGGCCCTTGCCAAGGGGGTAGGCGTGCAAAACGACCCGTTGCGGGGCGGGGTGTTTTCCACGCCTGCCATCAACTCCATTCTGAATGAAACGGCTTTCGAAAGGTTCTACAGGCGGCTGGAGGGCAGCCCCCACAATGGAGGGCATGTTGCAGTTGGCTTCCCTCCCACCGGCAAGCCAGGTCACATGGGCAGCGGCTTGTCCCCATTGGATCCGCTGTTCTGGCTTCATCACTGTAACGTCGACCGTCTTTGGGCCCAATGGCAAATGGCTCGAAACCGGACGCCAAGCTTCAATTTGACCTATGACGGAAACTTTGCCGATGCCCAGGGAAATCCAGTAAACGTCACCGCTGACGGCTCGGTGGACTTCGTTTCGTTGGGATACACCTATGACTTTCTTGGCATACCCAATGTTCTAGCCAGTGCGGCGGGATTGATCCCCCACTCCGCCCCTGGAGCAGGTTCACCGTTCGCCCTCATGGCACCCGGGGCTCCCAGCAACCAGCCAACGGTGATTGGCACCGGCACCAGTGACGCTCCAGTTACCATTGCCCTGGAGAAAAAAGTGACGATTACCGTGTCCGGGCTGAAGGAAGAGCTGACAAAGAACCGGACGGTCCTTGATTCCACCCTTCCACCTCTTCAAGAGGCGACGCGTCTCGCCCAGTTTGAAAAATCAATGGTGGCCGGTTTCGGCAAAGAGCAGAAGCTTCCGCGCCGCATTCTGGCAAAGATCAAAGGTGTCGAGGCTTCTGCATTCCAACAGGATCCGGTCATAAATGTTTTCGTCAACTGCCCCTACCTCAGCCCGACCACTCCTTATACCGACCCTCATTACGCGGGAACTTTCTCGCTGTTTGGTGCGGCGAAAGCCGCTGGAGGTCAGAACCACGACCATGCTCACAATGAACCGACGGACTACTATGTGGACATCACCAATGCCGTTCGCGGCCTGGACCAGGACAAGCTCGATAAACTGGACATTCAGTTTATGACTCTCACGGGCAACGTCAATGAACCTGGCCCGGGCAGTTTCACCTTCGGCGCGGTGGAAATCCTGAGCACCTGATTTTCGTCCCTCTTTCGTCTGCCCGGACGTTCTTTTGTAAAGTTCCCTCCCCATGAGGTTCTTGAAAACCGCCTGTCTGTCTTGCCTGATTTCCACGTTCTGTCTGTCGGCTTGTGACGGGCAGAACGCGGCATCCGGCAGCAACGGTGTCATAGTTGCAAGCAACGAACCCAAATCCCCCGCCCTGCCAGTCTCCGATTCCCAGCCAGCCGTTTCCCCAGGCCTGAGAGCATTCCTTGTGCGCTTGCCCGAAGGAGTGCTGCCCCATGAGATCACTGGCATTAAGGTTGAACTCCAGATGGGCAAGATCGTGGATCGGGAGAGCTTTGTCCTTGCCTTCAAAAAAGCAGACGCCCAGGGAGCAGTCTCCGACAAGAGCGAAATGCTCGGGCTCAGTTCAGTGTTTCAAGTTCCCAAGACAGATGAACGCTTCACCCTTTATCTGGAACCTCCTGCCGCCCGGCTTTGGAACAAGGACGGCAAGGGCTGGAGCATGAATGTTCTGCCCCAGCTCCTGGCCGCACATCCGCAAAGGCGTGTTCCAGATATCAGCCTGACGGTTACCAGCGCCTCAGCCGAAACCGGCAAATAGGTCACAGACCTTACTGCTTCTCCGGCTTGTCCATGGTCATGTAGGTCATGCCTTTGCGGTCACCGTTGAGCGGATTGAAGGACTGCACCCGCATCTCGCGCAAGGCGCTGGCCTCCCCCACCTTCCACATCTTGGTCACCTCAAAGCGTTTCACCAGCTTGCCTGCCTTGTCATAGGCTTCCATCTTCGCCACACCGCCGCTCTCCTGGTGTACCCACAGGTCCACGGTGTAGTAAGCCCCGCCGGTGTCCGGTGCCGTCACACGGATGAGCCAGCACTTGATGCGCGCACTGGTGATGCGGGCATTGGCCTGCAGCAGCTTCACGCTTTTCCAGTAAAGGAAGCGCAGTGAAAGGTCCTCATAGTTGAAATCCATACCGCGCACAGGCGTCGCCGCGTCTTTCAACGGCACGGGCGTGCTGCCGCCCGATTTCACCTGCCACAGCGTCGCAGGCGTCGTGGTCATGTCCAGATGGATGATCTCTGGCGGCGGATTCAGAAACCGGAAGCGCATCACGCCCTTGCTCAGAGTCAACTCCAGAGGCTCTTCCTTCCCAGACTCCTCATCACGCAGACGGCCGGTCATCTTGTGGTCCTGCAAGACATAGCTGCGGCGCACCAGGCTCAGGATTTCCTCCGCGCTCGGCGTGGGTGCATCCTCCGCACGGAGGCTGCAGGTGGCGGTGACAGCGGCAGTCAGGGAGGCAACAAAAAGACGGCGTTTCATCATGGGAAAAGATGCTCTGATAGACCCCGGGAAGCGGGGATTCATTCAATCGCCGGAAGCCATCTCCCGCAAATGCAAAGCGGGAAGCCTCCGGTGATCTCCTTTTGCATTCGTCCACCGCCCCTTTTCAGGCCCTGAAAAAGGGTCAGATGCAGTCACACAAGCCACCCCGCGCCCCATTCTACGGACAGACCCGTCTGTTCCTTCAGCAGACGGGCACAACAACAGGAGCAGTCGCCAGGCGTTCGGTCAGGGAAAGCGTCAGGCTGTCGTCTTGCGGTCCACATTCAGCCCCATCTTGCGATAGAGCGTGGCAATGCTGACACCCAGCATGGAAGCCGTTTTTTCCCGGGAACCGTTGTTATACTTCAGGGTTTCCTGGATGAACAGACGCTCCTGACCGCGGATAAAATCATCCAGGGTGGAACCAATCGGAAGCTGGGTGGTGCCATTGGGCATGGAAGTCGTCTGCACTTCCACCTGCTGGGTTACTTTGGCAGGCAAATCTGCCGGGCGAACACGGTCGTTCTCGGCAAAGGCACAGGCACGCTCCACGGCGTTGCGGAGTTCAGAGATGTTACCTGGCCATGGATACTTCTCCAGAAACTCCAGCGCATACGGGTCCAGAGTCTTCGGCTTGGAGTCCGTGCGGTCCGTCAACTCCTTGAGGAAATGATCCACCAGAGGTTTGATGTCCTCGCGGCGCTCGCGCAGCGGCGGGATCTTCAGCGGCACCACGGACAGCTTGTAATAGAGGTCCTCTCGGAAAGTGCCTTTTTTGGAAGCTTCCTCCAAGCAGATGGTGGTGCTCACCACCAGACGGAAGTCAGTGCTGCTGCTGGTGTTCCAGGCACTGCGCCGGGCCTGCATTTCGTCCAGGAAGGTATTGAGTTGCGCCTGGATGCGGGTCGGAAGGACATGGACCTCCGCGAGGTGAACCGTTCCACCGCTGGCGCGGCTGAAAATGCCGCCCTGACCGTTGGTGTGCCCAAACAGCTCGGCTTCCAAAGCCTCCTCGGGCATGGCGCTGCACTGCAGTTCTTTATAGGCAGCTCCGGCACGGCGGCTGGCTTCGTGCAAAGCCCGCGCCACCATGTGTTTGCCCACTCCGAACTCGCCTTCCAGCAGCACGGGACTGTCATTGTCCGCCACACGGCGCACGATCTCAAAGATGCGCTGGATGGCGTCGCTATGGCCGATGAGCTTGGAGGCATTGCTGCTGCGCACGCTCGACGAGGCCGACAGATTGGGCGTGGTTGTCACAGCCGCAGGGCTGTTGCGGTTCAGCGCCTGGTTGACAGTCTTGATCAGGTCTCCCAGATCAAAAGGCTTGGTCAGGTAATCAAAAGCGCCCAGGCGCATGGCCTCCACCGCCGTCTCCACACTGCCGTGACCGGTGACCATGATGACCGCCGTGTTGGGAAACTGCTCCTTGCACATGCTCACCAGATCCAGCCCGTTCACATCGCCGATGCGGAGGTCCACGATCACAAGGTCAGGCTGCTGGGTGCGGATCGCCGCCATGCCATCAATGCCTGTGGTGCAGCCAAAAACCGTATGTCCTGCCGCCCGACAGAGCTTGCTCATCAGTTCCAGGATGGCGGCTTCGTCGTCAATGATTACCAGTTTGGCCATAAACGGTTTAGAAATTGAGAGTCAAAATTGATTATTAAATATGCTAAACGAACGTCCCGTAACCGTCAACGCTGTTTCAAATAGCAAGTCAACATTATGCTAAAAGACTGAGCGAGGCTCAACGAATCCATCCAACG
>DASWXG010000816.1:0-2336 GCA_036405615.1 Prosthecobacter sp.
CGCCTTTCTGGCTGGGAGTGCTGATGGCTGGCTGCCTCGGCATCCCCGTGGTGGTGGCAAGCAGCCCCCCCGCCCAAAGTGGGGCAGGGAGCGCCGACTTGGTGGACCGTTTGGTGGCAGAGTCTCAGCAGCATGCTGTCGTGAGAAAAGTGCAGAAGGGCAGCCCGCTTTATCAGGCTGAAAACTTTGCCGTCGAACTCGCCTCGGATGTTTCTTTGTTCAATGAGTGGATGCTGAAGATCATCCTGGCCTATGCGGCCGAAGGGGACTTTGACAATGCGCTGTATCTGACACGCCGCCTGCCAGGAACAGGCCCCGGAGAAGCCTATGCTTCACTGGCCCTGCTGCAGGCCCGCCGCGGTCAGCGCGAACAGGCTGAGGCTCATTTGCATCTGGCCTTGGAACAGCTTGGGCGTGCATCCGGCCTGCGGGCGGAGAGCCTCCGCTCCGCTTGCGCGCTGGTCATGCGCCATTTGGGCAAGGAGAAGGAAGCCATCCAACTGGAAGCGCAACTGGGCAAGCTTGAACTGCTTTCCCACATGAGCCGTCTCCAGGAAGATGCCCTCACGCCTCCCCTCACTCTTCTGGACGCAAAGCGCCAGCTCGTAGGCCTCATGGAAAAAAATGAAGATGAGCGCCATGCCCGCTTCCTGCTGGCCTGTGCCAAACGCCAGTTCAAGGCCAACGGACCTTCCCTGGCAGTGCCTTATCTGGAAGAGATCGGCAGCATGGCCATGGAAAGAGGCCTGCCCAGTGCCCAGCACGTACTGCTGGATCTGGCGCAAGTGGCATGGACTGGCGGACAGGCCCAGATCGCGCGCAAAAGCATGAACCTGTTTTTGAAGTGCTGTGAAAGTTATTCCAGCAACGTCGAGTGGAAGGCCATCTTTACGGCTGAGGCCGTGGGAGTGCTGCTGGACTGGGACAGCAGAGCTGAAGCGGAAAGCTGGCTGAAGGTGGCCGAAAACGCGGCCCCTCACGTGTTCATCATGGATGCGCCTGATGCAGTGCTGGCCATCGCGCGGCAAAAGGAGCGCATGGAAGGTGTCGGCGCTGCGGACAAGGTCCTGGAGACCGCAGGCAAAATGGCCCGTGCCATCCAGCATCCGAGGGCCAAGGCGGAGGTCGCTGTCCGCATCTGTCTGTATTGCGCATCCGCTTCGCGTGAGATGCCTGAGTCCGTGTTGAAACTGCTGCAACCAGCAGAGGGGGAGGTTGAGATTTCCAAATGATTTTGCGAGCGTTCCTTCAGGGAGTGGCGGTGGTTGTGCTGGCGGTGCTCACATGTGTGGCACCTGCGGCGGCGCATGCTCAGGGAGACAGCGGCGCTTTGCGCGGCAGTGTTCAGGATGCTGACTTCTATGTTCCGTTGTCAGGCATTTCCATCCAGCTGGAAGGCACCGGTTTTTCAGCTTCCTCGGATGCTGACGGCAACTTTTTCATCAATGGCGTTCCTCCCGGTCAGTATGCCTTGCTGGCCACCGGCAGCGGTTTTGTCCGCGAGCGCAAGACCGGCATTGTGATCACTCCGGGCGGAGTGAGAGAGGTTTCGGTCAGCATGACCGCCGAAGTGGTGGAACTGGATGAATTTGTGGTGTCGGCCGAAGAGCTCGTGGACACCGATACCGGTGTTGCAGCCCTGACATTGCGGACGGAACTGAAGAGCTTTACCGATGTGATGGGGGCCAAATTCATCGCCCAGACAGGGGCGACGGATGCCGCGAAATTGCTGGCCAAACAGACCGGGGTGAACGTGGCAGACGGCAAGTTTGTCGTGGTGCGCGGTCTGAATGACCGCTACAATGTTGTCAGCCTGAACTCACTCCGCGTCCCGAGTTCAGATCCGGACCGCCGCGCTGTGGCTCTCGACCTCTTCCCGAGTGCGGTCATCGAAGACATTCGCACCAGCAAGACTTTCGTTCCCGATCTCAACGGTGAGTCCACCGGTGGCACCATCAACATCATCACCAAGGCGGTTCCGGAGCGGGACTTTGCCAAGTTCAAAGTGGGTACTGGTTACAACACCCAAGCCACCGGCAACGACAAGTTTCTCAGCTACCGTGGCGGCGGCACCGGCACTTTTGGTACGGCGGACTCACGCAAACTTCCAGATTTCATCAAGAATGATCCGCTTCCAAACCTGACTAACCTTGCAGGCGGCGGCGTGGGCAACGGCCTTACCCCCATTGACCATCCCACGCGTGTGGCCCGACAGCGTGTGACGGATGCTCTGAGCCCCGTGATGGGTACCCAGGAAGTCAGCGCACCGGTGGACTTCACCCTGGAGGGCAGCCTTGGACACCGGACGGAATTCATGGGCGCTCCTGCCGGCATCA
>DASWXG010000817.1:0-2022 GCA_036405615.1 Prosthecobacter sp.
CATGGAGTTGCATGGTATGTACGAGACCCTCACCGGTCAGCCTGTCCAGCAGGGCACGGTCAGGATTGACCATCACAGCGACTAAATCTGTGGCTTCTCGCAGGGCGGGCAGCCACAGAGCCGCTTCATCCACCGGCAGGTAGCGCTTGGACTTGGGCCAGAAATTGATGCCAATGGCATCGGCCCCCAGGGAAATGATGTCCCGGGCCTGCTGTTCCTGGGTGATGCCGCAGATTTTGACGGAAGGGATGACGGAGGGGTTGGGGAACATGAAACGGGAACGGTACGGCGCTGCTTTTCCCGAATTACGCTCGGGAAGGGGAGTATGAAAGCCCAAGACCTGGGGAAAAGAAGGAAAATCCGCTCCTGAAAGGCTGCTTTTGCAAGGGGAGGTTTTGGAGATTCTCAGGTTTACAATTTAGTTCAGGAGGCATAAAAGGTGCTTAACTGAGACGGCTGTGCATCTGGTACGGGGTCTCGCGTGAGCCCGGGCATAACGCAACGACATGACTGAACTGATTTCTAAAGGAGGACCTCTGGTATGGCTGCTGATGGCCTGCATGGGGTTTTCCATCGCGATTTTCCTGGAGCGCCTGGCTTACTACCACCGGGTGAGCATGAACATCGGGGAATTTCTCGCCGGCCTCGCGGCCTTGATCCGCAAGCGCAATTACGCGGAAGCTTTACAGGAAGCCCTGGCCACCCGGGTGCCTGCGGGTCGCGTCATCCATGCTGCTCTGCTGCGTCATCACGCCCCGCGTGAACAGTTGAAGGAAATCGTGCAGGAGGCGGGGCAGCTGGAAGTGCCGCGCCTGGAGCGCTACCTGGGCATTTTGAACGCCATCGCCCACGTGGGGCCGTTGGTGGGGCTGCTGGGGACCGTCATCGGACTTCTGGACAGTTTCACCAACCTTTCCTCCACCAACGGCATCACCACTCCTGCTGAAGTTGCACGGGGAGTTTACCAGAGCCTTATCACTTCCGCTCTCGGACTGGTGGTGGCCATTCCGGCCTATCTTTGCTACGCGTTTCTCAGCGCCCGTTCCCGCTCCATCATGCATGACCTGGAACGCGCAGGCGTGGAAATCGTCAACCTCATTGAGGACGCCAAGACGACGGACAACATTGTAGAATTCCGCCAGGCGGCGGTGGACGAGGCGGTGCAGACGCCTGTCAAATCCCGGGCGCGCGGCCAGCGAGGCTGACAGATACGAAGGCCACGCGGCATCTACCCCAGCTCCACCGATGAAGCTCGAAAGCTATCTGCCGAGACAAAGTGCCTGGCTTTACATCACGCCGCTGCTAAACGCCATTCTGCTGCTGCTGGTGTACCTGCTGCTGAGCCGCAGTTTTGTCATCCAGTCCGGCATTGAGGTGGAAAAACCGCGCTCTTCCAGCCGGCTCACGGGCTTTGACCGGGCCCACATCATCACCATCGCTCCCGGTGGCGAGGTGCCCATGTATTTCGACGGACGCCGGGTAAGTTTTGAAGAACTGGGGCAGCGTCTGGTGGAAGGCCGCTCCGGCGAACGGCGGGTCATCATTCACCACGACCGCCAGGCCCCCAGCGGCCGGGTGGTGGAAGTGGTGAACCTGGCCCAGGAGCTGGGGTATGAGGCCGCACTGTCCACCACCCCCGCGCCCTCTCCTCTGGCACCATGAAACGGGGATCGCCGCTGCTTTTCACATGGGACACCCATGACCGCAGTCTGGTGCGCATGGGGCTATCCATGATTGTGACGGTGACGGCGATTGTCGGCATGTTCATCGTTTTCCGGGTGGTGACTCCGGAGTCGCGTCCGGTGGATGTCCGGCCACAGCAGGTAATGCTGCTGAATCCGGCAGTGCCTGCGGAACTGGCGCTCATTCACCAGGCCATGGACCGCAGCTTTGGCCTGCTGCCTTCCGAGACGGCTGTGGCGGGCCCTCTCAAGTCCCTGCAGCTTCCCTCCTTTGTGCCAAGCTTCACGCGACATGAGCTGCGGCTGAAACCGCTGCCGTCGGATCTCACCACCAACACTC
>DASWXG010000818.1:0-2393 GCA_036405615.1 Prosthecobacter sp.
CCGCACCACGGCTTACACTCACAGTGAGGCCGACCACATCAAGTACGGCGCACGCACGGCAGCGGGCACGCCGCTGAAGTATGGCCAGCTGCGCAGCGCGGCGGCCGACTGGTCTGTGTACCCGGTGGGCACGGTCTTTCAGATCGAAGGGGACAAGTCCATGTACATCGTGGATGACTATGGCTCTGCGCTGGTGGGCACACGAACGATCGATCTCTACCGGCCGTCGAATTACCAGATGAACCTCTGGGGTGTGCGCAAGGTGAACATCCGCATCCTGAAGTGGGGTTCGGTGACCCGTAGTCTGGCGATCCTGCGCCCGCGCCAGTCCAAGGCCCCGCACATCCGCCAGATGGTGTCCCGCCTGCAGATGCCTCCGGCGTAAGGTGAGGTGGCGAGATCCGGCGGAGGCAGGTGTTCGCTGTTCTTTTTTGAGTTTTCTGTTTTCTGTTTTCTATTTTCCTTTTCCCCCGACCCCAAGACCTGAACAAAAAGCCGCCTGGAAACAGGCGGCTTTTTTATGTCTGGGGGATCGAGGTCGTGGGGGCTGAAAGGCTGTCTGAAAATACCATTTGTGCATGGATGCTGGAGACATCCCAGCAGGTAGCCGGATGTTGAGCGAACGCAGTGAGCGAAACTTCCGGTCCTGGCCCAAGACTCGGATTCACCGAAGGGCGCATGCCGGAGGTATGCCAGCCATCTGGATAGACCGCCGAAGCAGGGTAAGGCGAACAAGCTGAGCTGCTGGCATCCCTGCCGGGATGCGCCCTTGAGCAAAGAGTGTGGGCCGTTAAACCGGGGGTGCAGTCGCTGCGCTCCTTTACGCCCCGGCTACCTGCTGCGATCCCTCCGGGATCATCCAAACGCATTCAATGCTGAGTGACCAACAGAGAAAGCGAACGGGCAGGCCTTTTTCAGACAGCCTCTGGGGCCATCCTGGTCTCATGGGGAAGGAGAAGCGGCGGCGGGATGATGGTGATTGGCGCGGAGCGTCCCGAAGTGCGGTGGCAAAGAGGCAAGAGCAGCGCGGCTGCCTCGGCGACACCGCTTGCATCGAAGCCTTGGAGGTTGGGGCTTGCGGGGTGTTTTCTTGAGTCGCGGAGCGGGAGGACTTTGTTTTTGCGCGAGATTCATTGGGCTATTATTCGCTCCCGCTTCACGGCTTTGAGATCTGGTGGCAGCAAGAGGACCATGCGCGATCCAAGCGGTGTCGACGGAGCCCGGATGGCTCCGTGCTCCTCTGCCACCGCACTCCGGACGCTTTGCGAAGTTCGGGATCGTGAGATGCGAGGGGGCTGCGGGCAGGCGAAGGTTCAGGGAGGCCACGCTCCTGGTGACGCGGAGAGTGCTGAGGGTGGTTCTTGTGGAGAAAAACTAGGCTTGAGCTGGTGCGGTGTTTTGAAGGAAGATGAGGCAAGCTGTTTGTGACGGTTCCGGGTGATGCTGTGAGCCTCCGGAGCAGTCTTTGTCTTGTGTAAACTGACTTTTGGTTAGGCGTAACCTGCATGAATCTTGATCCATGAAACCGATTTCACTGATGACTGTTTTTCGGGGGCTGGTGGCGGGCGTGCTTGTTGCGGCTTGCGCGGGCGGAGCGGTGGCGAAGGATCTGTTTGATCTTGCGGGGACTCCGGCGAAGACGCGGTTTCAAGCGCTGCCCGCGGGCGGGGAGATCCGCATCACGCTGATGAGCACGGGCTGTTTCCACAGCAGCCATCATGAGTTCGCCTTTGTCCGCCAGGGGCCGGAAAAACAGGGGCGGCTGCAGGTGTCCGTCATCAGCCAGGAGCGGGCTTGGAACGAGAAGCGGCAGGAGTTCGAGAAGCCGCGGAATGTCCCCCTGGGCACGCTGACCCTGACGGCAGAGGAGGAGACGAAACTGGATGCGCTGCTGAATTTTTACCGGCACCTTCAGCAGGGCGGTTGCACCACGCAAGACAGGCTGGAGGTGGTGCAGGTGACTGCGGGGGCCAAGGGCCAGGTGAGGCGGGTGGAGGCCTTCAAGGACGACAGTTGCAGTACGTATGAACGCAAGGACTTGCTGACCCTGACGAGTCTGGTTGCGCGTTTGGACCGGCGTTGAGCCTGAGAAGCCAAAAAGTCACGGCTTGGGAAACTGTGCCGCCAGGCTTTTTCAGACTGTCTCTTAGATGATGACAAAATAATGGGGGACAGAATGATGGCTCTCTAGAGCATATTAGATAATAATATAGCCAAACCAGATGGTTGCTAAACACAGGACGAGTGGAGCGCGCACACTCTTGTGCGCTTCGTTAATAAGGCGGCAAAGCCGCGTAGGTGGAGGATGCGGGCAAGTGCGCAGCCGCGAAGCGAATGCCGCGCTCCCCTCAAAGGCATCCTATGACGGCTATCTAAAAATTTAGAATGCTCTA
>DASWXG010000819.1:0-6669 GCA_036405615.1 Prosthecobacter sp.
AGAAGGCGATGAGGTAGCGGTTGATCTCGTTCAGGCAGGCCACCACCTCGTCTTTGAACGCGCTGGCCCGCAGCGGCAGGTAGTCTGACCACTGCGTCTTGATCTTGGCGCTCTCGATCAGGAAGTAATACAGATAGAGCGGGACAATGATGAGGGAGAGCAGGAAACCGAAAATGCCGAGGAAACCGCCAAAGGTGCTTTTGATGAACTTCCAGATGTTGCCCAGGACTGTCGGCAGGGTGGTGCGCACCCAGTCGCCGGTGAGGAAGGCTTTCATGTCCACAGCGAAGGCATCGGCATCGCTGTCTTCCCCGGACAAGGTGGCCGCCTCGCGTTCCGTTTCATTGGCATTTGCCGCAGTGCGGGTGGGATTTTCCCGTGGTGGGGATTGTGCTTCTGGCACCAGTCCGCCAGACACCGCCGGTGGGGAGGTGCCTCCTTGGGCTGGTTGGGTGGCCTGGGCCGAAGGCGGCGTTGTCTCAGGTGTTGCCGGGGTGGAGTCCTGTATCGGATGAGTACCGTCTTTTTTCCCGGCATCTCCCACCAGATCCGCCAGGGGCTCGGGCAGAGGAATGCCATACTCGCGCTCCAGCTTGATGGCGAAATCAAGCGCAGCGGTGCGGGCCTTCACCGTGTAGCCAGGTATCTTGCTGGCGAGGTTGGAGGTCTGCTCCACGATCTTGGGCGCAATCCACCAGACGAGGCCAAAGAGGGCGAGGGAAAACGCGGCGAAGATGATGAGCACGGAGCGCTGGCGGGAGAGGCCTCGTTTTTCCAGCCAAGCCACACCGGGATCCAGCAGGTAGGCCAGGACCCCGGCCACAGCGAAGGGCATCAGGATCGGCTGTAAAAAACCGATGACCTGGGTTCCCAGGTAAATGAATCCGATGGCCAAAGCCCCGATCAAGGTGATGGAGAAGGCAGTAATCGCCGTCCACAGGGTGTTGCGTTGAAAGGCAGTGGGAAGGTTTTTCATGACGCCGGGAATCGTCGTTGGGGCCAACTATAGGTTGGATTCCGCTTGTGGCGACGATGAAGTCACCGGAGGCCCATCTTGGGAAGTGGAAAATCCGGACTCTTTTGTCATCGGGAAGACGCGTGGGACGATGCCGTTTTTCATCAGGCACATGTGGTTGCCGTGAGTATCGGCTCCGCTAGCATGCGCGGATGCGCGTTCTCATTGCCAGTGACAAATACAAAGGCTCCCTTTCCGCTGCCCAGGTGGCTGGCATCATTGCCGGCGAGCTCGGCAAGGCATTGCCTGCGGGGGTGGAGTTTGACCTGTGTCCCATTGCCGACGGCGGCGAAGGCACAACGGACGCCATGGTCACAGCCCTGGGTGGCGAAAAACGGCAGGTGAAGACGGTGGATGCCCAGGGCCGTGTCTTGCTGGCAAGTTATGGCTGGTGTGACGGGCAGGCTGTGATGGAAATGAGCGCCGCCAGCGGTCTGGCATTGGTGAACGACATCCCCCTGCAACCGGAGACCGCCAGCACCCTGGGCACCGGTGAGCTTTTGCGTGATGCTTTGCAAACCGGTGCTGAAAGCGTGGTGATCGGCATCGGTGGCAGCGCCACCAATGACGGAGGCCTGGGCCTCGCGGCTGCATTGGGTTACCGCTTTTTGGATGATGCCGGTCAGGAAGTGCCTCCGGTTTTGCGGGAGATCTTGCGCGCCAGCCACGTGGATGTTTCCCAGGCTCTGGTCCGTCAGGACAATCCATGTCCTGTGCTGGTCGCCTGTGATGTGGACAATCCATTGTTAGGTCCCAAAGGAGCCACCCGCATTTATGGCCCCCAAAAAGGGGTGAAGGATTTTGGCTGGTTTGAAGAGCGTCTTGCTCATCTGGCAAATCTCGCTGCCCGCGATCTGGGCATGGATCCCCGTGAGATTCCTGGGGCGGGGGCGGCTGGTGGGCTGGGGTGGGGGCTGATGGTTTTTGCCGGAGCCAGGCTGACGAACGGATTCGACCTCGTGGCCGCCCGCATTGGGCTGGAGGAGCGGGTTGCCCGTGCAGATCTGGTCATTACGGGCGAGGGTCGTCTGGACGGCCAGACATTGCACGGAAAGGGGCCGGTGGGCATCGCCCAGATGGCCTGTCGCATGGGCAAGAAGGTGGCCGCCTTTGCCGGTTCGGTGGAGGATTCTGCCGAGTTGCGCTCTCATTTCGACCTCGTTCGTGCCACCAAGCCCGCTGCCCTCCCGCTGCCTGAAGCCATCGCCCGGGCCGGGGAGTTGCTGGCGCTGGCAGTGCGCTCCAGCGCCGGGGAGATCGCCGGTCTCCTGGGAGCTGGTCTGTAATTTTTGGTTTCCAGACTCTGGTTTTGAGCCAAAGTCGCTGCCCCGCCAGCCCCTCTGGACCGGCGCTCCTATCGTTTTTTGCCAGCCGACTTCAGCCTTTCATCACCATGCCAAAACAAGCAGTTCTTCTTTTCTCCGGTCAGGGCGCCCAGAAAGTGGGCATGGGCAAGGATCTCGCAGAGATCTATCCTGCCGCCAAGGCCCTGCTGGATCAGGTGGATGCAACGGTGGGTTTCCCCCTCACTCAGGTGATGTTTGAAGGTCCCATTGAGGATTTGACGAAAACCAGCCGCTGCCAGCCAGCTCTCTACGCCCACGGCCTCGCCCTGCTGGCGGAACTGAAGACCAAGGTGCCGGATCTCGAAGTCACCGCTGCGGCCGGTCTTTCCCTCGGAGAGTTCACCGCTCATGCAGCTGCGGGAACATTTGATTTTGCCACCGGCCTGAACCTCGTTTTCCAGCGCGGCAGTTTCATGGAGGAGGCTTGTGAAAACACCCGGGGGGCCATGCTGGCCATGCTGGGAGGGGACGAAACCTCCATCCGTGAACTGGCGGCCGAATGTGATGTGGATGTGGCCAACCTGAACGCCCCCGGCCAGATCGTGCTGAGCGGCAGCGTTGAGGGTATCGAAGCCGCAGCCGCCAAAGCCAAGGACAAAGGCATCAAGCGCGCCATCCCGCTGCCTGTCGCCGGTGCTTATCACAGCCGCCTCATGAAGAGCGCCCAGGACAAGCTGGCCCAGGTTCTGGAATCTGCTGCCATTGTGTCTCCCGCTGTGCCTGTGGTGTGCAACTTCGAAGCCCGCCCCGTGGCCCGCCAGGAGGAGATCCGCAGCACGCTGACCGCCCAGGTGACCGGCAGTGTGCGCTGGGTGGAGTCCATGCAGTATCTGATTTCCCAACGCCACACGCTCTTCATCGAACTGGGGCCTGACGCCACCCTCGCCGGTCTGATGGGCAAGATCGACAAGAGCGTGAAGGTTATCTCCATCAAGGACAGCGCGACGCTGGAGTCCGCCGTGGCGGAGCTGAACGCTTGATCATTCTGTTGAGGGCGGCCTGTCTCGGGGCAAGACCTGTGCCGCCATCATCTGGTGGCAGCGTATTGAACACGGCCGTGAGAAGAGCCGTGCCCGATTTGGCTTGAGACACAGTGCGTTCCAGTGGGGTGTATTTGCCCTAGGCGATCTTCCTTGGCGCAGCCTTCCGTGTGAATTAATCGAACGACAAACCGTCTCTTTCGTCTATCGTTTCTTAACCCCAACCCCCTTATGCTCGAAATTTTTGAAAGTCCCCTGAACACCTTCGGCATGGGCTTTGCCCTCGGCGCAGTGTTCCTGTTGATGTCCTACTTCAGCCATTGGAAAACCAAGGGTGAGTTCAAGCGCTACAAGTCACACCTGAGTGACAAACTGGAACTGGACGCCAAGCAGCTGCAAGACACGAACAAGGAGCGTGCACGTCTCGCCCAGGAAAACGAGCACCTGCGCATCCAGGTCAACCGCCTGAACGAAAAGCCTGAAAACAAGCTGCAGCGTGAACTGGAAGTGATGGCCCGTGCTGAAAAGCACATGCTGATCAATGCCCCCGGTTTTGCCCCTGCCTGGGAAATGGCCAAGTCTCACGCTCTGTCCCAGATCGAGACCGAGGAAAAAGGCATGTCTTTCCCACAGAAGATCTTTCGCAAGCTGATCGGCCCCGGTGCCAACGGATCCGGTACGCAGGCCCTGCCTGACAGCGCCGTGCAGAAGGCTGGCAGCACCGAAACGGCCACCACGACAGCTGGCTAAAACAAAGGTTCGCCAACCTCGGGAAATCTTTGCGGCACTTGGGAGACCAGGTGCCGCTTTGTTTTGCGCAGTGTCCTCCGGTTATTCCAGACCTTCGGGGGGCTGGCCGACAATGCGGGGTTCCAGCCCGATGTTGGTAAAGACCTCCATGAGCTGATGCAGGGTCACATCGCCAGACTCATCCAGTTCCAGGTAAACGAGGTCGTGGTGGGTATCCACCTTGTAAAGGACCTGGGGAAACAGGTCCATCTGGCCGCGCAGTTCCAGGAGGCTGGACTCCGTGCGGAGTCCCCGGGCATAGACTTCGATTTCGATCATTGTCACCGTTTTAGCCAAACGCCGCAGAGACGACCAGAAAAAAGGTGAACCTTCAGGCTTCCAGCAGTTTTTGGATGTCTTCCTGGGTCAGTTTCAGGCTGTCTGCACGGCCTGTTAACAGACCTTCGATGAGGGCGGCCTTGCTTTTCTGCATACCCAAAATGCGTTCTTCAATGGTGCCCTGGCAGATCAGCTTGTGGATGAAAACCGGCTTCTTCTGGCCGATGCGGTGGGCACGGTCACTGGCCTGGGCCTCAGCAGCCGGGTTCCACCAGGGGTCGTAGTGAATGACCGTGTCTGCTGTGGTCAGGTTCAGTCCGGCTCCGCCCGCCTTGAGGCTGATCAGGAAAACTGGAACTTCTCCTTTTTGGAAACGCCGCATGGGTGTTTCTCGGTCCTTGGTGTCGCCAGTGAGTTTGACAAAGGATATTCCCTCAGCGCGCAGACGCGCCTCAATGATGCCCAGCATTTCTGTGAAC
The DNA here is from genome assembly GCA_036405615.1 of Prosthecobacter sp. Lineage (GTDB taxonomy): Bacteria > Verrucomicrobiota > Verrucomicrobiia > Verrucomicrobiales > Verrucomicrobiaceae > Prosthecobacter. Next base: position 4,889 of record DASWXG010000819.1, read on the forward strand.
TGGGAGAAGATGAGAACCCGGTGGCCTTCGTCGAGCAGCTCCGGCAGCATCTCTTCCATGAGGTAGGACGTCTTGGCGGAGACCTCCAGCTTGCGGGCAGCCTCCATCTTCAGGAGATGCGGGTGGCAGCAGACCTGGCGCAGCTTCAAGAGGGCATCGAGTACGATGATCTGGCTCCGGTCCAGCCCCTGGACGCTGATGGCCTCCTTCACCCGCTGGTCCATGGCCGCGCGTATGGTTTCATAGAGGTCCTGCTGCTCTTTGCCGAGCTCGATGGTGTGAAGAATTTCGGTCTTCGGCGGCAGATCTTTGGCAACCGCACTTTTGGTTCGGCGCAGCAGCAGCGGCTGCAGGCGGGCGGCCAGCTGTTTCTGGCGTTCGGCGTCCGCCTCCTTTTCAATGGGGTTGCGATAGTAGCTGCGGAAGCTGTCAGCATCACCCAGAATACCCGGCATCAGGAACTGGAAGAGGCTCCACAGCTCACCCAGATGGTTTTCCACAGGTGTGCCGGTGAGGCACAGCCGGTGGCGTGTTTTGAGCGTGGAGCACACCTGTGCCGCCCTGCTTTTCGGGTTCTTGATGTTCTGGGCTTCATCCAGTGCCACGATGTGCCATTCCACCTGCCCCAAAACATCCGCATCGCGGACAACAAGAGGGTAGGAAGTGATGACCAGATCATGACGGCTGATGCGCCAAAAATCGCTCCTGCGTTCGTCGCCATGAAGCAGTAACACCCGCAGATCCGGAGTGAACTTGGCCGCCTCACGGGCCCAGTTTCGGATGACTGATGTGGGTGCCAGGATCAGGCAGGGCCGGTCCATCCGGCCGGATTCTTTTTCCAGCAGCAGATGGGACAATGTTTGGAGGGTCTTGCCCAGGCCCATGTCATCCGCCAGCACACCGTTGAGGCCGAATTCCCGCAGGAACTGCATCCAGCTCAGGCCTTCATGCTGGTAAGGGCGGAGAGAAGCGCGGAGACCGGCAGGCGGTGGCACATGGGAAACTTCGGTGAATCCCTCCAGCCTTTGTTTCAAAGCGGCCAGCTCTGCGGGCACCCGGATGGGAAGCCCGTCCAGGCTTGCGAGCTGTGCCGCCCGCAGTTTGTCCACCTGCAGACGGCCATCTTTGCGGGCGGGCCGTGTGGCGAGGAGTTCGTTGAGAAAGTTCAGCAGGACCAGCAGCCGTTTGGCCGGAACCGAGAGTATGGGATTTCCGGGTCCGGGCAGGGCAATGAGATAGTGGCCTTCCAGATTGGCTTCCAGCACGGCCGGGGTCAGGCCACGGTCAATGCAGTCCACCAGAAGCGGCACGAGAGAAATGCGTTCGCCATGCACATCCACCCCCAGCCGCAGTGAGAAGCTTTCATGGTTGGTCGCGTCATCCTCTTCCAGATCGGTGAACCAGCCGCTTTCCTCTGCTTCGTGGATCGCAAATCCAAAATCCTCGGCCGTACGCACGGTCCAGCCTTCAGACTCCAGAAGAGGCACGTGATCTCTGAGGAAGCAGGACCAGTCAATCCCATGCCTGTCGTCCTTCATGGTCAGGGCCTGGGGCAGGGGATCCACGCTGTGGGCATCCGGGAAGGCCTGGATGAGGGGGATGAGGCCGGACTGCATCAGGTCCGTCAGCAGCAGACGCTCCATACGCACGTTTCGGGCGAGGGAAAAAGTCTGCCCTTCCTCATTGGTCCAGCGCGCTCCTGTGACCCGGCCCAGCATGGGGAAGCTTTCTTCGCAGCCTTCATAGGTCACCCAGGGTTCTGCGACTCCGATGGTGGTGCT
>DASWXG010000820.1:0-8263 GCA_036405615.1 Prosthecobacter sp.
ACCGCGCAATGCCTAACAAACTGCAACCAAAAATAATGACCACCAAACACCGCATCTTCACGACGCCCTTCGCGAGCGTCTATCCGCACTACATCACCAAGGCGGAGAAGAAGGGGCGCACCAAGGCCGAGGTGGATGCGGTGATCTGCTGGCTGACGGGGTATGCGCAGCGGGATCTGGAAGCGCAGTTGGAGAAGCAGACGGATTTCGAGACCTTTTTCCAGGAAGCGCCGAAGATGAATCCTTCGCGGACTTTGATCAAAGGCGTTGTCTGCGGAGTGCGGGTGGAGGACATCGAAGACCCGACGATGCGGGAGATTCGTTATCTGGACAAGCTGGTGGATGAACTGGCCAAGGGGAAGGCGATGGAGAAGATTTTGCGGACGTGATGTGAGTTAATCCGCCAAACAGCTTCTGCTCTCCTCTATCGAAGAACTAAGGGGGCGTGCCCAAACAAATGCTTCCATCCAGGAACCTGGTCCATTTTTGTCACTCACTATGTGGAATCGCCTACTGGCAAACGCCTGCAGGCAACCCAAGGAGCAGATTGTGGAAGACCTCGCCTGTGAGAGAAGCTTCCCTTTTGAGGAAGCCGTGCGGTATGGCCTGATTGATGGTGAACGGGACAGACGCTAACCGCGCTTACGTCTGGCCTAACCGCCAGTCAGGGTGATTCTTGTGAGCTTGGTCATTCCTCGTCACGCTTGATAAAGCGGTGCCGGTTCCAGACGAGCCAGAGTAAGGCCACGGTGGCCCAGGTGAGGGCGGCGTAGATGTGGTGCGACACTGTCAACTGAGGCAGGAAGCCGGTTACGGCACGGGTGGTGGCGGCGAGGAGGACCAGGCCGACAAGCCAGCGGGCCATGCCGCCCCGGCGGTCAAAGCCTGCGAGTTCTCCGCTGTGGCCAAACAGCACGCGGCTGGCGACCACGAGCATGAGCAAGCCAAACCCGCTGATGTAGAGCAGGTGTTCCAGCGACACGCGTTGCGGTGTGAACAGACCCGCCAGAACCAGGCCCAGAAATCCGGAGATGAGGGCGATGCGCAGGCCAGTGGCGAGGGTGCCGCGAGCGGGTGCGCCCGCAGCGCGCCGCCAGCGGATTTCAGTCAGCAGATAGACGGCACATGTGATTGCGCGAACCAGGTTCCCTGAGAGAGGGAGGCCCCAAGCTTCTGCGACGAAACTGGCCATGATCAGCACGGCAGCGGCAAGAGCCCGGATGAAAGCGACTCGTGTTTGACGTGCCGTTTTGGGTTCGCCAAAGGCACCGCCCAGCATGCGGGGGAAAAGGAAGGAGCCGATGCCCAGCACGGGCGGCAGCAGCAGGCCCTGATACAGAAGCAGACCGGCTAACCGCAAGCGTTGCGGGTCCACCTGGGTGGCGGGCATCAGTGACAGCAGGGCTCCGGCAATGCCGCAGGCCAGACCGACGAGGGCCAGCAGCATCTGAGGTGGTGGAGGATCCTGGCGAAACCGGAGCATGCGCATGACCAGACTGCCGGCCAGCGAGGTGAGGAGCAGGGCAAAGAGGGCATCGCCCCACGCATGCCACAGGTTGAGGTGGCAGACCGCGCTGGCCTGATGCAGCAAGAACAGCCACCCCAGCTCCCATGGTTTCAGCTTGGGGGCTGAGGCCATGCGCGGTCCGGCAGTCCCTAGAAACCCGACCACAAAGGCTCCGCCGAAGGCTTCGATCATGTTCCGGGCATGGCTGTAGGCCGGGTAGTAACCCAGCATCCCTGCGTAGAAAAAAGGCCACAAGGAAACCCCGACCACGCTCCAGACTGCCCCGCTGAAAAAGAAGAGGCGGAAGGGTTCAGAGGCAAGCCAGGTGAGAAGCGAGGGCGTGCTTGGCACTTTGGGTTTGCGGTGTTTGCAGGCAGGGAAACTCACGTGGAGGTGGCAGTTCGGATTCTATGAGGATGATACTGCATCCGGAAGCAACGGCCCGCTGAATCCTGGGGACGATTCAGCCGGTATTGCGGTTTCTCAAGATGCTTTGGGCTGCGGCCCCCTCCCTGGAAGCTAGCCGGTTCATCTTGCCCGCTGCAGGATTCCTTGCTTCACTGCCTGTGCATGAATCGAAGAACCTTTGTTTTTACCTCGGGCGCGACGGCAGCTTTGGCTTTGGCGGTGGGCACTCCGGTGCTGGCTGCGGAGGCCCGTGAGGCCGATGTGGTGGTGTATGGCGGGGTGCCATGCGGCATTGCAGCCTCCATCACAGCGGCACGTGAAGGGGCAAAGGTGATCCTCATCGAGCCGACCCGGCATGTGGGAGGGCTGAGCACCAGCGGGATCAACACGGCGGAGAGCGAGCACATGCTGAAGTGGACCATTGGCGGGTTTGCCGACGAGTTTTACCGGAGGCTCGGCAAGCACTACGGCACCGGCCAGCCGGAGTACTTCTTCGAGTCATCCGTGGCGGAGAAGGTGTATCTGGACATGCTGAAGGAAGCCAGGGTGGAGGTGCTCTTTGGAGAAAGCGTGGACAAGGTAACCAAGGATGGAACAAAGATCTCCAGCATCACGCTCACCGACGGAAACGAGTTCAAGGCGAGGGTGTTTGTGGATGCCGGCTATGAAGGCGACCTCATGGCCCGGGCCGGCGTGAAGTACACGGTGGGCCGGGAGTCCAAGGCCGAGTTTGACGAGGAGGCGGCAGGGATCCGCTTTGACAAACAGCCGCGCAAGGCCAGGACGGTGGATGCGGAGGGCAAACTGCTGCCGGGCATCAGCGCCTGGGCGAAGGACCTCAAGGAGGGCGAGGCACACCGCGCGCCGATGAACTACAACTTCCGCCTCACGGTGGCCAAGGACGCCAGGCTGCAGGTGCCCATCCCGGCGCCCAAACATTACGACGCTTCCCGTTATGCCCTGCTGGGCGGCTGGCTGCGCAACCAGGCGGTGCAGAAGAAACCGGTGAAGCTGGAAGACATCCTGGATCTCTACGGCCGGCGGAACGGCAAGTTTGAGTTGAACAACAAGCAGTCTGCCATCTTCTCACTGGGGCATTTCGGTGGCCAGTTTGACTGGCCTGATGCAGGTTATGCCCAGCGTGCCCGCATCTATGAAGACCACATGGATTACACCCTGGGGCTGCTGCATTTCCTGGCCAATGACGAGGCTGTCCCCGAGAAGGTGCGGGCTGAAATGAAGGCCCTGGGCTTGCACAAGGACGAGTTCGCTGACAACGGCCACCTGCCGTACCAGCTTTATGTGCGGGAGGCGCGGCGCATGCGCGGGGCGTATGTGATGAAGCAGCAGGATGTGCAGACAGCCCTGCGCAAGCCGGACAGCATCGGCATGAGCAGCCACTTCATCGACTGTCACCACGTGCAGCGGGTGGCTCTCAATGAAGATGAGTTTGTGAACGAGGGCCGCATCTGGCGCATGGGCTATGCGAACCAGATCCCCTACCGGGCGCTCACCCCTGTGCCTGCCGAGTGCGGCAACCTCCTGGTGCCGGGCGCTGCCAGCTACACCCACGTGGCCTTCTGCACCCTGCGCCTGGAAAGCGTGTGGATGATCACCGGTCATGCAGCAGGCGTGGCTGCGGCCATGGCGGCCAAAGGTGGCGGGACGGTGCACGGTGTGAATGTACCTGCCTTGCAAGACAAACTCCGGGCGCAAAACCAGGTGGTTGATTTCATCCCGGGCAAACCGGAGAAATGCGAGCACCTGAACGGCCCTCCGGAGTTTTGACTTCAGGATGGAGGTGTCCGGCAGTCTGCGAATGAAGTGAACGCTTTTCCTTGAAGACATACGGCCCAATCTCATGGACTCTGATCTCGATGACCCTGAAGAAGAGGGCCGGTTAATCCGGATCGGAGGAGCCATTGATGCGACGGCTGTGTCTCTGCTCATCTCTGGAGATGATCTGTCCCCGGATGAAATCACGAGGCTTCTCGGTTTTCCGCCCTCTCGATCGTGGAGTAAAGGCGAGACGCGGCCTGTTGGAAAATCTGGGAGAGTCTCAACCTTCCCAACTGGTCGGTGGGTGCTTGAGTCTCCCAAAGGCAAAGGAGATCTCGACAAACACATTTCATGGATCCTGGATGTCCTGACAGCTGACCTGCAGATCTGGCAAGGTATCCGGATACGATATGGCCTAAATCTCTTTTGCGGCCTGTTTCTCGAAGATTGGAACCGTGTTGCCAGCATATCCGCGCACCTATTGTCTGAACTCGGCAAACGAGGAATAGCATTGGACCTGGATATCTATGCTTTCTCCCCTGATGACGAACAGCCTTAGCGATCCCCTCTGACCCAGCATTCAAAATGCGCTACACCGATTTCAAGGAAAGCATTCAAAAGGAACTGCGGCTGCATCCCTCGGGTCTTACCTGGGTCCAGCTTCGGGACCGGCTCGCCTTGCCCTATGACCGGCCATGCCCTGAATGGGTCAAACATCTGGAGCAGGAGATTGGCCTTGTTCGTGTGCGGCGGGAAGGGCGGTCGCAGCACTGGAAACTAACCGCCTCTTCTTCTCATCCGACCTCGTCATGACCTCTGATACTTCCAGCCGTGAGATCACGAACTCGCGCGGTTTTTCCTATCCGCGTGAGCAGGTTTTTGGTGCCTTTGCAGATGCTGCCCGGCTCGCCCGGTGGTGGGGGCCGAAGGGTTTTAGCAACACGTTCCATGCCTTTGATTTCCGCCCTGGCGGCCTGTGGAATTTCACCATGCATAGCGCCGAGGGACACGACTTTAAAAACGAGTGCGTGTTTCAAGAGATCAGGGAGACTGAAGGGATTGTGATCGATCATGTTTCCACACCAAGGTATCTGCTGGAGGTGACGCTGGAGCCGGTTGATGGAGGTTCGGGCACACGTCTCTTGTGGGTTCAGCGGTTCGAAACCGCCGAAATGCGTGACAAGATCGTCAAGTTCGCCGGCCCGGCCAATGAGGAACTGCTGGACCGGCTGGAGGCCGTGCTGGGCGAGGGGTGATCCAGCCCGTGTCAATGGGCCATGGCGGGCTGTCCGGCATTGTCTGCAGGCCCGAAGCATGGCTGCGGATGTGACTTTACAAACGGGGCAGGGTCCCGGTATTTTTACCTGTTCACCCAACATCGGAAGAATCATGAAAGCCTCCTCAGCCAGTCCGAACGAGAAGTCTGCTTCCCAGCTCATTGATGAGCACATTCAAAGCCTGGAAGGGTGGCAGGGGGAAGACCCTGGGCCGCATGCGGAAGCTCATCCTGGAGGCGGACCCGGAAGCCATTGAGGAAGTGAAGTGGCGCGGTGTTCCGGTCTGGTCGCATGGAGGCATTCTCTGCACTGGCGAAACTTACAAGAAGGCGGTGAAGCTGACCTTTGCCAAAGGCGCCAGCCTGCCGGATCCGGCGGGGCTCTTCAATGCGAGCCTGGAAGGCAACATGCGCCGTGCCATCGACATTCATGACGGTGAGGAAGTGGATGCCAAGGCATTCAAGGCGCTGATTCAGGCTGCGGTTGCTCTGAACACCTCCAAGACAAAGAAGGCCGGTCCGGTCGCAGCCAAAGAGAAGCCGAAGGCGGGCAAGATGCAGAAGAACGAGCAGGGGGTGGTGCTGCTCTCCGGAGGCAATCCGCAGATTGCCAAGGCCGATGGTGATGCGCCGGTACAGGCTTACATAGCGGCTATGCCGGGATGGAAGAGCGCCCTCGGCAAACAGCTTGATGAACTTATTGTTCGCGCCGTGCCGGATGTCCGCAAGGCTGTGAAGTGGAACTCGCCCTTCTACGGCAGCGCCGGCAAGGGTTATTTCCTGTCCTTCCATGTACTGGCCAAGTATGTGAAAGTGACCTTTTTTGATGGCACATCATTGAAACCCGAACCTCCCGGGTTCACCCCAAAAAGCAAAGAAACCCGCTGGCTGGACATTTATGAAGACCAGCCGCTGGATGAAAAGCAGATGGAACGCTGGGTGAAGCAAGCTGCCAAGCTTCCGGGATGGAAACCGTGATATTGCTAAAGAGAGGAGACTATGTCTTCTGCTGTGATTTTATTCATATTCAATCCAGCTCACGGTGCACATGAGTAAAAGCCCTTTAGAAGAATGGCTTCTTGAAGTTGCCAATGATCCCATCACAATCAATCGAGAGGACGTCGGTTCTGAAGTTGGCAATAATCTTTGGTCTTTCTCATTATGTCCAGATGAGGCAAAGACACTCTCCCCAGATGATGTCGCTTGTTTTGCGGAGCAAGTCATTCAAGCACGATCTTCTCAGGCACGCAGGCAGAGCCACTCGATGATTATTTATTGGTGGCATGATGAGCTAGCAGGGCAGTTGCGTTTCAGTCTGATATCTGCTCATCATAACTCTTTGCCCTTTAAGTGTGAGATTACGTCTGTGACATCTATCCATGGAATTGCCCAAGCGTGGCTCAATTCCAACCAGGGGTGTATTCCGTGGCAGGATTTATCGGAAACGCCAACGACCGGGCGAGTTGATGATGAAGAACCTTACAGGCTAAATGTTTGGTCAATCAAGATACCTGATTGATCACAATCATCGGTTGGTTCAACGCGACTTTAATGCCGAAAACGGAATCTCCGTAATCCCCAGGCTCTCTTTGCCGATGCTGTAAACGATGTAGATGCTCTGGCCCAGCGTCAGTGCCTTGAAGTATTGCGGGCCGCCGATGGCGGGTTTGCTCACACCTTCAGTTAGGCGTTCGCGTTTGTGCAGCAGGGACCAGGTGCGGTCAAAGGTGATGCCGTTGCGGGAGTGGGTGAGGAACATGTCCGTTCGGTCACGGTTGCTGCCGATGATCCACACGGAACCATCGGGCAGGGTTCCGGCGACAGGCATGGCGGTGCCAAAGAGGTTGGTGCGGATGCCGGGCGGATAGGTGTCTGTTTTGGTTTTCCGGGCGGCTGCATAGTACACTTCTGAATCGAGAAGATTGTCCCGCACCGCGACCCATGACCCATCGGGGCGCCGGAATTCGGTGAAGTGAGCAAGTCCGTCTTTGCCGTTGGCGGCGCGTTTGAACATCCCCTCCGCGTAGTTCGGATGTCCCTGCCAGGGGGCACGTCCACGGTTGGCCGCAGCCACCGCTTCCTGGATTTCTTTCGGCGCATCCTTCAGCAGTGCACCGTCGCGATAAGGCGGCGTCAGCGGGGCGAGCCTTTTGGCCAGTGTTCCGGTGATCTGCAAAGACTCGGGGACAGCGGAACCGAGGAAATAGACAGGCGAGGTTGCGGCCAGCTTGCCCTCCACGAAATCAAACTGCTGCACAAAGCTGCCAAGGAACCAATAAACGTCCCAGCGGAAGCCGCTTTTTTTGTCCAGGTCACTACAGTAGTGCTCCTCCGGCACGGGCGCGCGAAGCGGGGTGTTGTGATACCGCATGTCATCCGTCCATCCATCGCAGGCCTGCAGGCGTCCGCGTAGGTACATCTTGCCATTCACCAGCGTCAGCTCGCCATCCAGAAAGGCACCGTTGATGGTGGGGTGATTGTTGTTGGTTAGGCGTCGGGCAGGGGCCATGGCCGGACCTGCCAGTTCAAAGAGTGTTTCGTCTCCATCCCAGCGGATGCTGCTGCCATCCGCAGTGAAGGTGCCCACTTTGGCCAGCAGCCGCTGCCCCGGTCCGTTCTCATCCTGGAGATGGTTGGTCCAGTAAACGATCACACGGTTTCCATTCACCAGGAACTGCTGGTGATGGTTGTAGAGCCCGTGCCGCAGACTTTCGTAACCGCTCTGACCTGCTGCGGAGGGTTTGGGCGAGTAAAGCATGGCATGCTTGACCCCTGACAGAAGCGGCAGGCCCAGGTGTGGTTGCGCAGCGTCGAAGGAAGCAGGCTGAAGCCACGTCAGCGGGGGTGAAGGATTTTCTGCTCTGATGGCAGGAGGAATGAAGAACAAAAGTCCTGCGAGAAGCAGCCAGGTTGAATGCAGCATGAATGGGGAAGATTCAAACGGCTCTCATCGCCTGATTTTATGCTTCCTTTGCCATGGGGCTCGAGTCGGAAGTTCACCCGAACAACGCTTGGTGAAAACTGACGCAGGGATCAGCGAACTCGGAACGCAAGTCATCAATGGTTGAGCGCCGCAGTGTTGCCTGCGCGTTCACCGTCAGCCTTCCTATTTCCGGTAGGCTGAGGCCTGCTTGAAGGGGTTGTAGGGGCGGATGCCGGGCTTCGTGGCGTAGACGAAGCCGTAGCGGTCGTTTTTTTCGTCCACGGGTTCCAGGATAAGGCCGCGCAGGGTGGCGGTGTCTTCGTATTCCTTGAGCACGCGGGCGGTGCCGTTGATGCCCCACATCTTGAAG